>JALUQR010000110.1 GCA_027017505.1 bacterium | reverse complement strand
ATAGAAAGGCTCGGTGGAAAACCCGTCATGTGGAAGACAGGACATTCGCTCATAAAGTCAAAGATGAAGGAACTCGGTGCAGAGCTTGCAGGAGAGATGAGCGGACACATATTCTTTAAGGACCGCTACCTGGGATTCGACGATGCCATATACGCCTCTGTAAGGCTTGTGGAGATATTTGCAAGAGAGCTTGCAGAAAGGGGAGGAGAGTTTCGCTTCTCCTCGCTTCTTGAGGGTCTGCCCCAGACCTTCTCAACCCCTGAGATAAGGGTTGACTGCACAGAGGAAGAAAAGTTCCACATAATAGAACTGCTCAGGGAAGAGGTCAAAAAAGAGGAGGTAAAAAAGATTATAGACATAGACGGTGTGCGCATGGTATTCAAAGATGGCTGGGCACTTGTGCGTGCAAGCAACACCCAGCCTGTTATAGTGATAAGGTTTGAGGCCCTTTCAGAAGAGTCCCTTAAAAAGATACAGGGCTTTGTTTCGGAAAAGCTCAGGAAGGTCTGGAAAGACGCAGAGCTTCCGTTTTAACCCCGAGCCTGAAGGTATCGGTGTTAACCGATGGTGCGGGTTCAATGTGTGTGAATCTAAGTTTCAGGGTTCTGTTTCCTCCCCTTATTGTAACGCTATCTGGCAGGAGTCTTCCTGCCACAGGTATGTGGTCCTCTATGGTTATTCTCAGAAGGGGTCTACCCCATCTGTACTTTACAAGCTCAAAAATCCTGCCCTCTTTGTCCCTGTGGTGTTTCCATCCTGTAAGCCTCTCATAGCGTGCGGTAATTACCGAAACGAGCTCCCATGGCTCAACGAGTATGGAGCCCCTCCAGCTACACACATCCACCCTTCCGTCTCTGTAGATGGTACACATGCTGTTACTGCCTGCAACAGCCATCAGAAGGGTGTTCATTGCACCGTAAAGCTCCACCCTTACAAGGTCTGGCTCCTTTACAACCATAAGGAGCCTTCCCTTAAGCCCCTCTGTCTCAAAGCTACCTGTTATCCTGAACCCTGTAACAGAGGGTGTGTGAGCTCCAGGGGGTCTTACATGTGAGCACGCTCCAAGGATTGCAAGAATAAGTGAGAGAACTATTCCCTGAAAGAGCTTACTGGGCACTTAACTCCTGTCTTAACTTCTCGAGCTTCATCCTTACTGATTCATTATCAGGGGCAAGCTGGTATGCCCTTTCGTATGCGTCCATTGCCTTTTTCTTGTAGCTCTTTTTGAGGTAGGCATCTCCCAGGTGTTCCACCACTATGGCGTCATCTGGCAGGTACTTTACAGCCCTTTCGAGCTCAACTATGGCCTTCTCTATCTCTCCCTTTTTGTAGTAGACCCAGCCGAGGCTGTCTATTATGTGGCCACTGTCAGGCCTTATCTCAAGGGCCCTTTTGATGTAGCTTTCCGCCTCATCCAGGTTTATACCCCTCTCTGCCATTGTATAGCCTATGTAGTTGAGGGCATCCGCATGGTTAGGGTCTATCTCTATGACCTTGCGCATCTGGGCTATGCAGTCTTCCCATCTGCCAATCTCGTCGTATATAACGCCGAGCATGAAGTAGACCTCTGTGTTGCGGGGGTCAACATTTATGGCATCTATGAGGGTGTCTATGGCATCCTGAAGTCTGCCCGCACTGCGCTGTAGGGATGCAAGAAGCTTGTACAGTTCCACATCATCTCCCTTTATGTCTATGCATTCGCGCAGTGCCTGTATGGCATCGTCGTATCTGCCCTGTCTTTCGTATATGAAGGCAAGGTGTATCTTTGCATCTATGTATTCATCCCTTTCAGGGCTTATCTTGTTGAACTCCCTTATGGCCTCCTCTATCTGGCCGTTCTCCTCGTATGCGGTGCCAAGGTAGTAGTGGATTCTGTCCTTTTCCTTTGCAAACTCAAGTGCCCTCTTGAATGTCTCTATTGCGTCTTCAAACCTTTTCTGCTCGAACCTTATAAGCCCTATTTTTACAAGCATCTCCACCCTGAGCATGTCTATGCGTGAGAGCACCTCGTATTCCTTCACCGCCTCATCAAACCTTTTCTGCTGGATGAGTAGCATCCCCAGGTGTCTTCTTGTGTTTATGTCTGTTGGAACGAGCTTCAGTGCCTTTCTGTATGTCTCTATGGCCATGTCCACATCTCCCATCCGCTCGTACACACCCGCAAGGTCTATGTAGGCAGGATGGAAGCTTGGCTTGAGCTCAATGGTCTTCTGATAGAACTCCCTTGCCCTCTCAAAGTTACCCTTCTGGGCCTCTATCCTTCCTATGTAGTAATACCCTATGGTTGCGGAGGGCTTTATCTCCACAAGCCTCTCAAAGACCTCAAGGGCCTCCTCATAGCGCTTGAGCTTCCCATAAAGAGAGCCAAGCAGTATGTAGGAGCGCTGTTCATCGGGGTTGAGCTCTATGGCCTTCCTGTACTCCTCAATCGCCTGTTCGTAGTGTTTGAGTATGGAATAGAGCTCTCCAAGGAATAGCCTTGCTGGCATGTAGTCAGGATCAACCTCTTTTGCCTTCTCAAGAAGCTCCACCGAAAGCTCTGTATCTCCCTTGCGAAGATACAGATGGGCAAGGTCTGTATAGAGGAGTGCACTTGCAGGGTCTATGTCTATACACTTTTTGTAGTAGTTTATGGCACTGTCTATGTCTCCGTCCTTTGCGGAAAGCTGTGCGAGGATGAAGTAGTAGTAAAGGTCAGAGGGGTTGTACTTCTTTACGGTTACACTCTTGAACCTTGCGCTACCGTTTTTTGAGAAAAAGAAAAATCCCCTCGCATCAACAGGTAGCAGTGTGAAAAGGATGAAAACCGCAATCAGTCCCCTCAAACGCCCCATCGTTCAACTCCTTCAGTTTTTAATTTTACCACCTTTTTGGGATATAGTCAATTTATCTTCTTCTCCGGGTTTGCTTGCAGAGTGCCGGCAACCCTTCTTGCCACCTCATCTGGAAGGGTGGAGCAATCTATATTCATATCGGCAAGAATTTCTGTGAGTACAGCTATCTTTTCTCTTACAGGCAGGTGTTTGTGAACCACGATGTAACGCTGGTTTCTGAAGACGAAGGAGCCACCTGTGGTGTTAAGCTCTGCCCTGCGAAGGTCATCGTACTCAAGCCTTACAGAGAGTCTGTCTCTTATAACATCCTCTATGAGCTTTAGGAGTTCCCTGTCCTTCACGATAATAGTATTGTGGGCAAAACCCGATGGGTTGTCAAGCCAAAACACCGTTTGACATAGGGGGAATATGTGTTAGATTCTTCTGAAGGAGGCCAGGGATGAAGTTACCACCGCCTGTAACCATGATTATATTTGGTGCTACGGGAGACCTTGCAAGAAGGAAACTCCTTCCCGCACTTTTCAGGCTCAAGACACTGGGGATTCTGCCCGAGTGTTTCAACATAGTGGGTGTTGCGGGAAGGGAGATGGATGACGATGCCTTTCGTGATTTCGTGAGGAACTCCATAGAGGAACACACAAAGGAGCCCGATATGAGAAGCCTGTATCAGTTCCTTGCGTCCGTGTGTTTCATCTCCATGGATTTTAACGATAGGGACGCATACAGCAAACTCTACCGCAGGATAGACTACATAGACAAACGCTGTAACTATCCTGTAAAGATATTCTACCTTGCAACCCCGCCTGACTATTTCTCCAGGATAGTGAGGCATCTTCACTCAGCAGGGCTTACCCGCAGGGGGGATCCCGCAAGGCGCATAATAGTGGAGAAGCCCTTTGGCAAGGATCTGGCATCTGCAAGAAAGCTCAACCGCCTTATACTGCGTTACTTTAGAGAGGAAGAACTCTACAGAATAGACCACTACTTGGGCAAGGAGACCGTACAGAACATACTCTTTTTCCGCTTTGCCAACGGCATATACGAGCCGTTGTGGAACGAAAAATACATAGACCATGTGCAGATAACCGTTGCGGAAAGAGAGGGCATAGGGGAGAGGGGAAAATACTTTGATTCTGCGGGCATACTCAGGGACATGGTACAGAACCATGTGATTCAGCTTCTCACCCTTATAGCCATGGAGCCCCCTGTGAACCTTGAGCCCTCCACCATAAGGGCAAAGAAGATAGAACTGCTTGAGGCCATAAGACCCATACGCGAGGAAGAGGTTGACAGGTTCTGTGTGAGGGGGCAGTACGGCTCTCTGGTTGTGGATGGCCAGAGGATACCTGCCTACAGGGAGGAGAGGGATGTAAGACCCCGTTCCACAACAGAGACATTCTGTGCCCTGAAGCTCTTTATAGACAACTGGAGGTGGGCGGGTGTGCCCTTTTATCTGCGCACGGGCAAGAGGCTTAAAAAAAGGGTTACCGAGCTTTCCATATTCTACAGGGAGGTTCCCCACTGTCTTTTCCGCGAGCTCGGTGAGTGCCCTGGCTCAAATGTGCTCATACTGAGGATACAGCCCGATGAGGGCATATCCTTCTCCTTCAACATAAAGGAGCCTGCGACCGCACACAAAATAGACACTGTCAGGATGGACTTCTATTACAAAAACTCCTACAGTGTGGAACTGCCCCTTCCATACGAGCGCCTTCTCTACGATGTTATGATAGCAGACCAGACCCTGTTTCCCCATTCAGAGGAGATAGAGAAGGCCTGGAAGCTGTTTGACCCTGTGCTTAAAAGATGGCAGGCCCCAGCCCCTGGGTTTCCCAACTATCAGCCCTTCAGCTGGGGCCCGAGGGAGGCAGACGATTTTATAAGGCGGGATGGCAGGATGTGGAGAAACCCCTGAAAGGGGGTCAGTTTGCCTCCACCCCCACCTGCACAGGCCATGGATACACTCCAGGCTCCACACCGTCCTTGAGATGGAACCTGTAGCTTATAACCTTTGTGTATGTATGTACAGAGCCAGGATATGGCTCGTAAACTATCCCCTGAGAGGAGACTATGCTTGCGGTCACCGTTCCTGTGCTGACCTCGATCTCCTCAAAAAGCCTGCCCTGGGTGTCAAAATAGATGATATAGGGGGTATTTGTTCTGACCCTCAGGACAGTCGCTCCGGAGATCTCCACATATCCCCTCTCTACATCCTGGGAGGTGATGCTCAAAACACTTGGCTGACTTATAATCTGGGCAGAAACCATGGGCATAACCCTGGCATATACCTCAACCCTCGCACCACTTCCCGCAAACACATAGCCTGCCCAGAAAACCATCACCATAACCATTACAATATATTTAACTACCCTCTTCATCCTCTCGTTCCTCCTGCCCATATACATATGAAAAAACCATGCCAAACCTGTAAGTACTTGAAATATAAGATAAATACTGAAACGGACAAAAAAGAAAAACACAGATCAGTGTGCGAAAACGCACACAAGAAGGGCAGGATTCACAGAAATGTCCTTATTTAACAGGCACTTAGAAGAATTCAGCCTTTTCTGTGCACCTTCACAAAAGGGTGTGCTGTTTTGAACTGGTGTGCGGTTCTGTCACAGTTGTGTGGAGGGGATTTTCTACTCAATCGAGTATTTCTGGAGTTTTCTTATAAGGGACCTTCTGCTGATGCCCAGTATCTGTGCTGCCCTTGTTCTGTTTCCGTCGCATCTTTTGAGTACCCCCTGGATGTGTCTCTTCACCACCTCATCGAGTGTGAGGTAAGGCTGTATCTGGGGTTCTTCCCTGAGGCTCTCTTTAAGGTATGAGGGCAGGTCTTCCACCCTTATGAAGCTTTCTTTTGCAAGGATTGCAGCCCTTTCTATCACATTCTCAAGCTCTCTTACATTGCCGGGCCAGCTGTAGGCAATTAGTATCCGCTGGGCCTGGCGTGATATGCCCGTTATCCTCTTGCCCGTTCTCTTTGAGAACTCTGCCAGGAAGTGTCTTAAAAGAAGTGGTATGTCGTCCTTTCTCTCTCTCAGGGGTGGAAGGCTTATGGTTATGGGTGTGAGCCTGTAGTAGAGGTCCTCGCGGAATCTTCCCCTTTTGACCTCCTCCCAGAGGTCCTTGTTTGTGGCAGTTATCACCCTGCACTCTGCCCTGAATGTGCGATTGCTTCCAACTGGTCTGAACTCGCCATTTTGAAGCACCCTCAAAAGATGGGGCTGTACAGAAAGGGGAAGCTCGCCCACCTCGTCAAGAAATATGGTGCCCCTGCCAGCGGTCTCAAAAAGCCCCTTTTTGTCCGCAACAGCCCCCGTAAAGGCACCCTTTTTGTGGCCAAAAAGCTCGCTCTCTATGAGGGTGTCAACAACACCTCCACAGTTGAATGTAACGAAGGGCTCATCCCTTACGGGGCTTGTCTCGTGTATGGCCCGTGCGACAAGCTCCTTACCGGTGCCGGTCTCACCTATTATGGTGACGGTTCTGTAATATGGAGCAATGCGCCTTATAAAGTGGAATATCTCCAGCATGTAGGGGTTTCTGCCAACTATGCCCCTGAAGGTGTACTTTCTGGTTAGCTCCCTTTCAAGGTTTGCTGTCTCAACCCTCAGGGCAACGAGCTCTCGTATGCGCTCTATGAGCTTTCTGAACTCCTCTGGGGCAACATCCCTGCGGAAGTATCCACTTGCACCCTCCCTGACAGCCTCAACCACATCCACCAGTTCGTCTCCAAACAGGACAACCTCCGGGCGGGAGTCCTGCTCCTTTATGGCCCTTAAAAGCTCCATGTCAGCATCTATGATTATAATATCGTAGTTCTTGCTGGCTATTGCAGAGGAGAGCCCATCTGTGGGCCTGCAGTCCACCTCTTCGTCCTTTATCTCGTCGAGGATTTTGCGGGGAAGAGGAGTTGAGGTTGAAACGAGGATATTCAATGTGGGCTTTATATTCTCTACCATGTCACGGTAACAACCAGGGTCTCGGAATAATCTCCTACGAGCACATCCTGGCCTGGTGGTATTCTTCCGTACACTCTGAAGATTCTGAAAAAGTTAACACGCTCTGTAACCACAAATGTGCCTCCTGTTCCATCACCCCATATTTCGGTACGGTTTCTATCCCTGTAAAGGTTGTAGTCGAGAAGGTAGGATGCACTTACATGTTTCATGCTTCTGGGGTTGAACCCCCCTGAGTTGGGGCTTGGCCCTATGGAGATGGTCACATTTGCCCTGGGAAAACACAGAACAATGATGCGCCCAACAGAATCGGTCGGGGCAGGGTTGAGTACATCGTAGTTGCCAAAGTCCACACCAGTGGAGGATACCCCACAGGCAGTCCACGCAGTACCGTACAGAAGAACACTGAAAAGAAGCGTGCATGTGAAAACCCTTGCAACCTTCACCACCACACCCCCTTCTTATATATAATACACCAAAAAAAATTCATTTTCCACCCAAAAGGGTAATTTTATTGTGTCCATTCCTTATCCGAGCGGGGAACTGCAGGAGGTCCGGGTTTTCTTATAACCTTTATCTCCACCCTTCTGTTGAGTGCCCTGACAGGCGATACATAACAGCACTTGCCCACACCATCTGCCCTTATAAGTGTCTGTGGCACACCCAGGCTCTCCATTGCCCCCTTCACAGAGAGTGCCCTGTTGAGTGCAAGTCTATCGTTATAGGGCTTTGTTCCAATATCGCAGGTATAGCCCATAAGCTCTATCCTATCTATACCCTGGAGGTCAAGCCCACGAACGAATCTCTTGAGTTTTTCAAGCTCTGCGGGTCTTATGCTGTAGTCATCGAAGTCAAAGTGGAGTGTAAGGGTTGATGGCATCTTCTGTGTCTCCTCTCTGGCAGGCACCTCAGCTGGTGGTGGTTCCACTGGCCCGGGTTTCTGTTCTTCCATTTCGGGTGGTACTTCCAGTGCGGACCTTTCCTTCCAC
Organism: bacterium; assembly: GCA_027017505.1. Taxonomy (GTDB): domain Bacteria; phylum Desulfobacterota; class GWC2-55-46; order GWC2-55-46; family DRQE01; genus DRQE01. Next base: position 3,978 of record JALUQR010000110.1, on the reverse strand, counting down.
CTTACATTCTTACACACCACATCTCCCACCTCTGCGAACACATCGTCTGTTTTTTCAGGCACCGTAAAGACCACATCACACCTGGCATCTGAAAGTTCCACCCTTGCCCTGTGTAGCCCGGGGCTTATCATAAAGGCTGACTCCTCCTGGAAGACACATCTTTCCGGATCCTCTGTGGAATTATCCCTTGCATCCATCTGGAAGCTTTCCATGTAGAACTCTCCGTCACTGCCCGTTTCAAAGGTTACATCACCATCGTCAAGGCTCATGGTAACAGACTCGTATTCCACGGGCTGTAGGGTGCCGTCCACCTCTATCAGGAGTCTTCCTGTAAGAATCTGCACCCTCTTTACATTGAAGTCCAGGCAGAAGCCACCCCTCAGGGGTGGTGACACATACTTTACCACCTCTGGCACATAGTAGTCTATGGGTATGTCCTTTGCCCTTATGGAGAGCTGGCTGTGGTGATAGGAGCCTATTGTGGGCACAAAGAGGTATCCATCCTCATCGGTCTCACCTATCTCCTGGTTGTTCACATATACCTTCACTCCCTTGAGGCTGTCCACCTTTACAAGCCCGAAGCTATCGTAGACAGGCCTTGAAAGCCCCACCTTTCCACCCAACGCAAGCACAGAGCCTGAAAGTGATGCCCTCATGTAGCGTACATCCTCTTTGGAGCTTTCAGTGTGGGAGTATTCTATCCTGTATATTCCGTGGGATGCGTTATACTGGAAGGAGGGCTCCACCTTCCTGTTCAGCAGACTTCCCTGCCTTTCCCTTTCAACAAGCACCCTGTAGCCGTATCCCTCTCCCGTGGGTGTAATCTTCTGTAGCTGGAGCCTCTCGTTATCACGGGAACGCCCCACCGTGTAGCTTGCATTTCCAAAAATGTCTTCCCTCGGATAGTAGTGTAGCCCCACGAAGAACTCGTTTTCGCTGTAGCCGGTCTCTATCCTTCTAAGGCGTGTGTACATGATGAGGTTTCTGCCGAGGGGTTTTGAGTATCGTATGGAGAACTCCCTTCTTCTTGAGCTATCGTAGTTCTTGAGTGCGTTAAGATTGAGCGTTATGTAGTCTCCCCCTTCTGTTCCGTAGCTTATGCCACTTCCGAACTCGTACATAACCTTTGGTACGGTGCTGTCTATGGATGAGAGTGTTTCGTAGTTCTTGTTGTAAACTGCGAATGACAGGGTAAGCCCCCTGTTGCCACCTATGTAGCTGTAGTTGAAAGAGCCAGCCCCGCCGTATCTGCCATCTGCCCTGCTTGCCCTTGCCCTGAGTGTCATAACCCCCCTGGTGGTAAACACCCGTGAGGCCTCAACCCCTGCGTTTATGAGTCCATCGGTCATCTCAAGGCTAACACCTGTGGTGAGGAACTCGCTGAACCCGTACCTGTGAAACCCGCTGAGTGCAAGGTCTCCGTAGGAAAAGCTCTTTACACCGAAGTCCTCTCTCCTGTAGCCAACCGCATAGCTGTACTCGTGGATACCCCTGTCAAGCACCGTTTCCGTGAAGTAGTAGGGGTATTTAAGCCTTCTTTCAACCCCGAAGGCATCCCTTATTATGACCTCTATGGTTCTTGCTCCCAGGGTCTGGTAGATGTTTCTGAGCTCGAACTCACCTGGTGAGAGCCTTTCCTTTCTTATAAGCACATCGTCCATGTAGACCTCCACCTCTGACGGTGTGGTCAGAAACCCGCGGATGTTCAGCTTTGGCTGTTTTATGAAGTACGGGTTTATCTGGAAGACCTTGGAGAACCTTATCCCGCCGAGCATCACACTGCCACCCAGCCCTCCAGAGGATGCTATAAAGTCACCGAGCACAAGCCTTGTCATGTTGTCCCTGCTGTCACGGGTGAGACTTGTGGAAAGGCGTGTGAAGTTTCTCTCCGTATCGCTCTTTGTGTAGGATGTATCCGTGAGAAACAGCCAGCCCCACCTTCTTATGCCGAGCTGGTTTGTAATGGTAAGGCTTTCAAAGTCCTTCTCGAACTCATCGGTGTATATAATACCGTAGTTGAGAAACCCGCTTGGATGATCTGGCATGAACACATCTGTTGACCTCCGTCTGTAAAGGTCCACCACCTGTTGTTTAAGGAGTTTCGGCTCTGCCATTATGAAAAGGGTTATCTCCTCTTCATCGAAGTTAAAGCTCACCCCCTCCATGGAAAGAAGCGACACATAGGGCTGGCCCTCAAGGAGTACCTCCTCTGCTGGCACATCTTTTTTAAAGCCCCTGAGCTCCAGGTCTTCCCGTTTGACGAGGAAGTCTCCCTCATCTGTGGCGATAACGAAGAAGTCTCCCCTGTCCTCGTAGTTCACTATGACCTTTGTTACGATTTCTTCATCTGCACGGGCTGTGTGTGGAAGGCAAAAAAAAGGGAAAAAGACTCCTGCAAGCAGGAACATTAGTGCCAGTGTTCTGTATATGGAAGAACCCTCTTTTTTAAGGACTGCACATAGAGTGTTTGACATCTAATCTACTGGAGAAGTCTTCTTTATCTGTATCAACAGATATGGTTAACTCTTTGAGTTTTTTACACACCTCCTCTGGCACCTTTACCTCAAAGAGCTTTCTCTTTCCGTGCAGCACATACCATCCCGCAAGGCTCTTTTTGAATATGCTCCTGCCAGCAACATCCACACCATTCACATCCACCTTGTTTATTCTGAAGTGCACATTACCGAGGTTTTTCACCCATATGGTGAGTTTTCCTCCCTCAAGACTTACACTTTCAACGCTACCTGCCACCCTTTCCTTTTCGGGCAGTACAAATATGGGTATTCCAAACCTCAGTGCTATGCGTATGGCAAACCCTGTATCCCTTTCCTTCTGGGGTATCTCCTGTATGAATATGCGATATGTCTTTTCAGCCCCCTCTGGTATGGTCTTAAGCCCCAGTCTTATACTGCGCATCTTGCCTGGCTTTATGACCATCACCTTGGGATAGTATATTATGTCCTTTGTGGGGCTGTATCTGTCTTTACCCTCCTCATCCTGCCACCACTGGACAACCTCTGTTTCCACCTTTATACTTTCCTTACCGTCGTTTATCACACTCACAAGCTCTGACTTAACCCCCCTGTGCAGGAAGACCTTTATGGGTGCCACCCTGAACTCTCCTGCATCCACAGGGGCTGATAGAAGAAGGGCAATTATTATAAGTGTCCATCTTTTCATAATATTTCAAACTATACGATATTTTACACACACTTTTCAAGGCCAAATATATAAAAAATGGGCTGGATTCGGTCAGGAAGGCTCATCCTGGAGGGCTTTCCATTCATGTGAGGGCACAAGAAAAGGGTGCCCTTTGAAGGGCACCCTTTTCTGGCACCTGTAAAAATCTCTGGCTTACCCCCTCATACTACCAGGTAACTGTTATTGTTACCGTATCGTTGTAGGTTCCTGCAGGCACTGCGGTGTAGTCTGACTCAAGCACTGTGCCTGTGATGTTGAGTGTTATAGGAGAACCCACACCACCACCAGTGCCATTTGTTGGTGTGTAGTTGAAGGAGTATGGTATGTAGTTTGTGCCACCATCGAACATACGGTTTGCATCAGGAGCTGTCTCATACAGACCATCATCGTCCGTTACGGTGTAACCAGTGCCCATTGTGCACCAGAACTCCAGAGTGGTGTTTGCAGTGACATCTCCTGATGTGAGGTTTCCGAAATCCAGCGTTGTGGTGCCTGTTGTGAACTTACAGGTGCCAACCACAGTTGCGGTAACATTAACGGTGCCTGTCGTGGTGGCTGAATGGGCATAGCCCGCACCCACAACCAGCACCAGCGCAAGGATTAAAGCCTTTAACCCTCTCATGGCTCACCTCCCAGGCTGTAATTCTTTTATTTTTTTACCCCCTATATCCTCTCTTACTTAACATTATACCAGTAAATCCCACCCTGTCAACAAAAAAATTACCCTTTAGGGTAAAAATTAATTTTTTCAAACCTCAGCCCAGGGGCATAAAAAAC
>JALUQR010000109.1 GCA_027017505.1 bacterium | reverse complement strand
TTCATTCCCCCGCATACTCGTTACAAGACAGATAAAAGAGGATGGTGCACGATACTTCGGGCCCTATGCGTCTGCAAAGATGGTAAGGGATACTGTGAAGTTTTTAAGAAGGGTGTTTCCGCTGAGGGTCTGTCCACCCCATGAGTTCAGAGGCAGAAGCAGGCCGTGTATAGACTATCAGCTCGGTCTGTGCAGTGCACCCTGTGTGGGGCACATAACAGAGGAGGCCTACAGGGAGCTCGTCGAGGGTGCCATAATGTTTCTCGAGGGCAGAAACACAGAACTCATAGAGAGCCTTGAACGAAAGATGTTTGAGCATGCAGACCGTGAGGAGTTCGAAGAGGCAGCCCGCCTGCGCGATAGAATACGCTCCATAGAGGCAACCCTCGAGGAACAGAAGGTCGTAACCCACACGGGCAAAAATCAAGATGTCTTTGGACTATCAAAAAAGGATGGTATTCTATCAATGGTAGCCCTTATTATAAGGGGTGGTAGACTTGTAAACACACGGGAATTTGTGCTCAGGGATACGGGTATGCCCGAAGAGGAGGTGCTCGGTTCCCTGCTGGCACAGTTTTACAGAAGACAGGATGTGTCCATACCAGAGGAGATACTCCTTCCTTTGAGGATAGACGGTCTGGATGCGATGGTTGAATATCTGAGGGAGAGAAGGGGTGGGCCTGTAAGTGTGAGGGTTTCCTCCACGGAGGAGGACAGAAGGCTTGTGGAGCTTGCCACACTCAACGCAGACGAGGCTATAAGAAAGAGAGAGCCCACAGTGGAAGGCCCGCTTGAGGAGCTTAAAAAAAGGCTCAGGCTCAGAAACCTGCCCCGTACAATTGAAGCATTCGATATATCATGCCTTTCAGGCAGAGAGGCAGTAGGTGCAATGGTTACATTCAGGGATGGAAGGGCGGATAAAACCCGCTACAGACTCTACAGGATAAAGTCCACAACAGGCCCTGACGATTACGCCATGCTCGAGGAGGTCTTCAGAAGAAGATACTCCAGAGAGGAGCTTCCTCTGCCACAGCTCATACTGGTGGATGGAGGCCGTGGCCAGCTCGGTGTGGCGGTGGAGGTGTTAAAAGAGCTGGGCATAGAAGGGGTGGATGTTATAGCCCTTGCAAAGGAAAGGGATACAAGGTTTGACAGAAAAAAGGGTGAACGGGTGTATCTTGTGGGTGTGAAGGACCCCGTGGTGCTCAGAGAAGGCACAAAAGGAGAGCTTCTGCTAAAACAGATAAGAGACGAGGTGCACCGATTCGCCATAGGATACCATAAAAAACTTCGTAAAAGACGCCTGGGCTCTGTGCTCGAGGAGGTGCCAGGTGTGGGCGAGAAGAAACGAAAACTCCTCTATGAGCACTTTGGAGAGCTGGATGCCATAAAAAGGGCGTCCATAGAGGAACTCACAGAGGTTCCTGGAATAACAGAGAAGATTGCAAGGGCTATAAAAGAGAGACTTGCGTCACTGTGTTGAAAAATCGCCCCATCGTTGCCCTGACCATACTCTTTATTGGAGGATTAACAGCAGGATATTACCTTGATGTGGGGCTGGGCTGGATTGCCCTTGCAACCGCACTTTCCCTGACAGCCACCCTGTGGCTGTGGCTTAAAGGCAGAAAAAGCTACCTTCTTTCTGTCCTTCCGTTTTTCTTCATCGGCATGCTCTTTATAAAACCCCTTACCATGCCACCATCAGGGGCAAATATACTCGGGTTTGTGGATGGCTCACCAAAGACGGTTGATGCTGTGGTACGCACCGTAAGGGATGAGGAAAAGGGAAGACAGAGGCTTGTTGTGTCTGTGGTGGCAGTGCTCGAGGATGGCAGATGGAGGCCTGCAGAGGGTGGCATCGTTCTGAAACTTGCAGAGAGGCTGACACTTAAAACGGGCGATGTGGTGAGATTTACCACGAGGCTCAAGGAGATAAGGAATTTTTCCAACCCTGGCGGGTTTGACTACCGCTGGTACATGCGCAGACAGGGCATATACGCAAGGGGCTATGTGAAAGAGGGTGGCCTGCGGGTGGTAAAGAGGGCAGAAGAGGACACCATTGAACACCTGAGAGGCATTCTTGCAGAAGGGATAGACCGCATGGGGCTTGAAAACGCCGGAATAATAAAGGCACTCACACTTGGCTACAGAGGCGACATACCAGAGGATGTGAAAGAGGCCTTCAGAAGGACCTCCACCGCACACCTTTTTGCCATATCAGGCCTTCATGTGGGGTTTGTGGTATACATCTTCTACGGGCTGTTTCTCTGGATTTTCAGAAGGTGGGAGGGACTCATGCTTGCACTGAATGTAAGAAAGCTTGCCCTTCTTCTGGCACTTGTTCCTGCCATCCTCTATGGTGCACTTTCAGGGTTTCAGCTCTCAACGATAAGGGCTCTCATAATGGTGGCTATATTTGTGGTGCTCTTTACCGCTGGCAGGGTGAGAGACCTATACAGTGCCCTTGCACTGGCAGGCCTTCTAATACTTATGTTTCTTCCAGGCTCGCTCTGGGATGTGGGCTTTCAGCTCTCGTTCATGGCGGTGCTTGCCATAATACACCTTACTTCAAGGTTCTGTAAGGACGCATACAGCGATGACCAGCCACGGGGGCTCCGCAGAAGGGTGTGGCTGTTCTTTGTGGTCACCTTCTCTGCAATGGCAGGCACATATCCCGTAATAATGTACCACTTCAAGACCCTCTCCCTTTCAGGGATTATAGCAAACCCCCTTGTGGTGCCTGTTGTGGGGTTTGTGGTTATACCGTTGAGCCTGGGTGCGGTCATTGCAAAGCCATTTTCAGATACAGTTGCGTATCTACTCTACAGCGGGGCTGATGCGGTGCTCACCCCTGTTGTGTGGTTTGTAAGGTGGCTTTCGGAGCTTCCCTTCTCGTTTATAAGGACCACAAGACCCACCATGGTTGAGATGGCACTCATCTACGGGGCCATATTCACAATGCCCCTTGTTTTAAGAAGGCAGAAAAGGTTTGTTCCACTGGTTTTTGTGATAGCCCTTGTTTTAATGCAGGGATGGTGGACATTCAGGGCACACACAAGAGGGGAGCTTACGGTTACATTCTTAAGCGTTGGCCACGGTGATTCCGCTGTGCTTGAACTTCCAGGTGGAAAGACCATGGTGATAGATGGTGGAGGGTTTTATGGATTTGACACGGGCAGACTTGTCTCTGACTTTTTAAGATACAGAAAGATAACCCGCATAGATTATGTCATACTGAGCCATGCCCAGCGTGACCACATGGGAGGTCTCAAAACAGTGGTTGAGGAGTTCAGACCACAGGAGTTCTGGTGGAACGGGGTGGGAACCCTTGATAGAGAGCTTGCCCGGGCACTCAAGGATGCGGGCACACGCACAGTGCTTGTGGATGCAACCACAGGGCCAAGGGTTATAGGTGGTGTGCGCTTTGAGTTTCTACATCCACAGAGGGCAGGTATGGAGACAGGGGATGTAAACGAGCAGTCCCTTGTGGTGCTTGTAAGCTACGGGAAAAGAAGGTTTCTCTTTACAGGCGATATAGGAAAGGATACAGAAAGAAGGCTTCTTGAAAGAGACATAAGGGCGGATGTGCTTAAGGTATCCCACCATGGCAGTAAGGGCTCCACATCAATGGAGTTTCTCAAAAGGGTAAACCCTGGGGTGTCTGTCATATCAGCGGGGTTTTATGGCAGACTGCCCCACAGGGCGACCCTGAAAAGGCTTGAGTCCACGGGAGTAAAGGCTCTTATCACCTCGGTGGATGGAGCAGTTACGGTTGTTACCGATGGCAGGTCTCTCGGTGTTAAAACACATTTGACCGGAAAAATCTTATAGGTTATACTCTGAAAATGATGAGGACTTTACTTACTGTTACCTTCATACTCTTTTTTCTCGGGTCTTCGCAGGCTACCATATACTACTGGACTGACGAAGAGGGTGTGGTGCACATAACGGACAACCTCCTTGAGGTTCCTGAAAAGTACAGGGGAAAGACAAAGGT
>JALUQR010000108.1 GCA_027017505.1 bacterium | reverse complement strand
CCTTAAATAGTTTGCCACTGTTGCCCTGTCCTTTCCCACCCTTACCGCCACCTCTTCCTGAGACAGACCAAACCCCATGAGCACACGGTATGCCTCTGCCTCCTCTATGGGGTTCAGCTCCTCCCGCTGGATGTTCTCTATAAGGGAGAGCTCAAGAGCAGACTCGTCATCTGCCTCCATTACCGCCACGGGCACCTCCTTGAGCCCTGCCCTGCGTGCTGCACGGAGCCTTCTTTCACCTGCAATGAGCTCAAAACCCTCACCCCTTCTCCTCACCACAAGGGGCTCTATTATGCCCTTCTCCCTTATGGATGCGGTGAGCTCCTCCAGGGCAGACTCGTCAAAAACCTTCCTCGGCTGGGTCTTTGAGGGATAGATTTTTTCAATACTGCACATAAAGAATTTTCTATCCCCTTCTGTCTCTCCCATAAGGGCTGAAAGCCCCCTGCCAAGAGCCTTTTTTTTCATACCATCACGCTCCGTCTTTTCACCATCTCTCTTGCAAGCTCCATGTAGCTTGCACACCCTCTGGAGTTCACATCATAGAGTATTATGGGTTTGCCGAAGCTCGGGGCCTCGCTGAGCCTTACATTCCTGGGTATAACCGTTGAAAAGACCTTTTCCGGAAAGAACCTTCTTACCTCTTCACAGACCTGCCTTGACAGGTTGTTCCTTCCATCAAACATGGTGAGCACAATGCCCTCTATGTAAAGCGAGGGGTTGAACCGCCCTCTTATAAGCTCTATTGTTTTTAGCATCTTTGATATGCCCTCAAGTGCATAGTACTCACACTGCAGGGGTATGAGTACCGAATCTGAAGCGGTAAGGGCATTCACCGTAAGAAGCCCCAGCGAGGGCGGACAGTCAATGAATATAAAGTCAAACTCTCCCCTTATTCCCTCAAGCACCTCTCTGAGTCTTCCCTCCCTTCCCTCCTGGTCCACAAGCTCCACCTCAAGCCCTATAAGGTCTATGGTTGATGGCAGAACCTTAAGCGTGGGTATCTCTGTTGGATGTATGGCATCCTCTACGGTGCAGACACCGCTTATCACCTCATACACCCCCTTTTGGGCACTCACGCCAACCCCGCTTGTCGCATTGCCCTGGGGGTCAAAGTCCACAAGCAGAACCCTCCTTTCAGCCACACCAAGAGACGCAGAAAGATTTACCGCGGTGGTGGTCTTTCCAACCCCGCCCTTCTGATTCGCAATGGATATTACACTGCCCATGAACCCTGAAAGTTTAACACAGAACCCGCCCCCTTTTCCACAGTTTTTCTCTCCTGCTGTTCCACGTGGAACATTCAGTCAACCCTCTTTACAACCACAAGGGTCCTTCTTCCGCACAGGGGCACTTCCATCTCATGGCACTCTGTGGCCCTTCCTTCAAGCCCTTCTCTTTCCTGCGGGCTTCTCAGGTTGAGTATAAGCCCTCCTTTTTTAACAAAGGGTTCTGCAAGTTCTACAAACTCCCTGAATCCTGCAAGTGCACGGGCAACCACGCAGTCAATACTACCGCGGTATCTTTCCACAAGTGCGGGGTCTTCTGCCCTTGAGGGCTCCACCACCACCCCTTTAAGTCCCAGGGTGCGTATGATGTGGCGCAGAAAGTGGCATTTCTTCTCAACACTCTCAACAAGCACCACCCTGAGTGGTGGCAGGGCTATCTTGAGTGGAAGCCCTGGCACACCAGGGCCTGTGCCTATGTCCATAAGGCTATGCTTATCTCTTAAAAACCCTGAAAGCACAAGTGAGTGGAGCACAAGCTCTGTGGCAATCTCTCTTTCCTGTCTTATGGCTGTAAGGTTTATCCTTTTTGACCAGCGTGCAAGCTCCCTTACATAAAGGCAGAGTCTGCGGGTCTGCTCCTTGTTCAGCAGAAGGCCAAGCCTTTTTGAGCCCTCGCTGATGAGCCCTTCAAGCCCGTTCAACTTTTAGTTGCCTCCAGCTTTTTAAGATAGACCATGAGGATGGAGAGCGCTACGGGTGTAATCCCGGGGATACGGGATGCCTGTCCGAGAGATGCAGGCCTTATGCGCTCAAGCTTCTCACACACCTCTTTTGAGAGCCCTGGTATCTCGCGATAGGAAATCTCCTCGGGCAGGATGAGTCTTTCCATCTCCTCAAGGCGCTCTGCGTCCTCAATCTGGCGTTTTATGTAGCCCTCGTATCTTATCTCTGTTTCAACAAATGCCCTCACATCTGCGGGCATATCTTTACAGGTTGCATCTGGAAAGAGTGTGTTCAGAAGCACTGTAAGGTCTGCTGTGGGTCTTCGCAGAAGCTCCTTAAGTGTTGTTGGCCTCTTTATGGTGCCCACCCCGCAGGACTCAAGCGCACGAAGGGTGGCCACATCAGGATAGAGCAGTTTTTTTTCAAGAAACTCCATGAGTTCTGCAACCTGCCTCTTTTTCTCCACAAACCTCTGGTATCTTCCCTCATCCACAAGCCCTATTCTATAGCCTGTCTCACGCAGGCGCCAGTCAGCGTTGTCCTCTCTTAAAAGCAGTCTGTACTCTGCCCTTGAGGTAAAGAGCCTGTAGGGCTCCTGTGTGCCCTTTGTTACCAGGTCATCTATCATGACCCCTATATAGGCGTCCCTTCTTCTGAGCACCAGGGGAGGTTTTCCCTTAAGCCTCATCGCAGCATTTATGCCTGCCATAAGGCCCTGTGCTCCTGCCTCCTCGTAGCCAGAGGTGCCGTTTATCTGGCCTGCAAAGAACAGCCCCTCTATGTGTTTTGACTCAAGGGTGTGGCGGAGCTGTGTGGGGTCTATGTAGTCGTATTCTATGGCATATCCAGGCCGTAAGATTTCCACCTCTTCAAGCCCGGGGATGGTGCGAAGCATCCTTATCTGCACATCCACTGGAAGGCTTGTGGAAAGCCCGTTGGGATAGACCTCATGGGTATGCCATCCCTCGGGCTCAAGGAAGACCTGGTGGCGCTCCTTTTCAGGAAACTTTACCACCTTATCCTCTATGGAGGGACAGTATCTGGGCCCTGTGCCCACTATCCTGCCACTGAAAAGGGGCGAGCGGTCAAGAGAACCCCTTATTATCTGGTGGGTCTTCTCGTTCGTATAGGTTAAGTGGCAGGGAAGCTGTTCCTGTATGACCCTTTCTGTATCAAGAGAGAAGGGCCTTGCCCCTGTATCTCCTGGCTGTGGGGTGAGGGCTGAATGGTCTATGGTTCTGCCGTCGAGCCTCGGGCATGTGCCTGTTTTAAGTCTTCCCATCCTGAAGCCCAGCTGTCTGAGCGATTCAGAAAGCCCTATGCTTGGCGCATCACCTGCCCTTCCACCAGGATGGTTTTCAAGCCCTATGTGAATAAGGCCTCTTAAGAATGTGCCCACGGTGACCACCACACAGGGGGCGAGAAAACGCTCGCCTGTTGCAACCTCCACACCTTTTATGCGTATGCCCTTTTTTGTCTCCTCCACCAGGAGCCTTTCCACCATGGCCTGTCTGAGGTAAAGCCCCTCTGTGTTTTCCAGCACGCCCTTCATGTAGAGCCTGTAGAGGGTTCTGTCTGCCTGGGCCCTTGTTGCCCTCACTGCAGGCCCCTTGCTTTCATTAAGGGTTCTGTATTGAACTGCAGAATGGTCTGCAGCACGGCCCATCTCTCCGCCAAGGGCGTCTATCTCACGCACAAGATGCCCCTTTGCAACGCCTCCTATTGCAGGGTTGCAGGACATCTGCCCTATGGTGTCCAGATTTATGGTCACCATGAGGGTTTTAAGCCCGAGCCTTGCACAGGCAAGCGCTGCCTCACAGCCCGCATGCCCTCCACCTATGACTATAACCTCGTAGTGTCTTTCCATTCTTTACTGTTCCACATGAAACATTTTCTGGGGATATTTTAGCCCAACACATAAGGAGGTGTCAAACAAAGCCCCGCAGGAAAAACACTACCTTCATCTTAAAGACCGGGGATTTTGCCATAACTTATTGATTTTATTAAAGAATTTCTGGTAAAAACGGATATGGGTTATCTGTCGTATGCGGAAGATGGGCTC
>JALUQR010000107.1 GCA_027017505.1 bacterium | reverse complement strand
GCCTCTTCTTTTGACCTTGCAAGCTTTACCCCACCTGCCTTACCCCTTCCGCCTGCATGTATCTGTGCCTTGACCACACACACGGGTTTTTCTGAAAGCAACTCTTCTGCAACCTCACCTGCCTCCTTCGGGGTGAAGACAACCCTTCCACGGGGCACACTGACCCCGTATTTGGCCAGAAGCTCTTTTGCCTGATACTCGTGGATGTTCATAGAGGGCTACCTCCTGTTTATAATTCTACCTTTAGCCATTGCCTGTGTTTAACATGCTCCGGGGTGTAGTCTGGCAGAAGCATGGGGCCCTTCTGCGGGTTTTCTATGCCTGCCTTTTTTAGCTCCTGGTGGAACCTCTTTACATGTTCAAGTGTTGGCTCGGGGCTTTCCTTAAGTGTCCTTGCGTATTCAACCGCACTTCTGCCAGCCCTCTTGCCAAAGACCAGCACATCGAGCAGAGAGTTGCCCATGAGTCTGTTTCTTCCGTGCACCCCACCTGTGGTCTCCCCTGCTGCAAAGAGCCCGCGAACATCTGTCTCGCACCACTGGTTTATCCTTATACCACCGTTCTGATAGTGCAGTGTGGGATAGACCAGCATGGGCTCCTTGCTTATATCTATATTGTAGCGTTTGAACTGTGTATACTTTGCGGGCAGTTCCCTTCTTACGGTGCCCTCACCGTGGATGAGGTCAATGAGCGGGGAGTCAAGCCACACGCCTATCCTGCCCGTGGGTGTTACAATGCCCTTTCCCACCTCGAGGCATTCCCTTATAATGCAGGCACTTTCCACATCCCTGGGCTCAAGGGGAAAACAGAACTCCTCACCATCTATGTTGAGTAGCTGTGCGCCGAGCCCTCTTACCTTTTCTGTAACCAGAAGGCCCACATTCTGCTCTGGAAAGACCGCCCCTGTGGGATGATACTGTGTGGAGTCCAGGTCCTTAAGCCCTGCACCTGCCCTGTATGCCATAACCACTCCATCAAGGGTTGCCCCGTAGTGGTTTGTTGTGGGAAAGCCCTGTATGTGGAGTCTGCCGAACCCGCCTGTGGCAATAATCACACTCTTTGCCCTCACCACATAGTATTCCCTTGTCTCAAGGTTGTAGAGCACTGCCCCTGCAACAGAGCCATCCCTTGCGGTGAGAAGCTCCACAGCAGGCGAAAACTCAAGCACCTTTATCCTGGCCGTGCGGTTTCTCACCTCATCGCGCATGACCCTCATTATCTCTGCACCTGTCATGTCTCCTGCAGAGTGCATCCTCTTTCTCGATGTGCCTCCACCGTGGCGCACCTTCATACGCCCGTCAGGCAGTTTATCGAACATAACACCCAGTTCTTCAAGCCAGCTTACAACAAGTGGTGCATCGTTCGTGAGGGCACTTACAAGCTCCGGGGAGTTGGTGAAATGCCCCCCTCCTATGACATCCAGGTAGTGAAAATAGGGGGAGTCTCCCTCCTGGTCTGCACACTGTATGCCACCTTCTGCCATAACGGTGTTGGAATCGCCGTGTCTTAGTTTTGTTGCAAGTATCACGGAGGCATCCATCTCACTTGCTGTAAGTGCTGCTGCGGTGCCAGCCCCACCACCGCCTATTATGAGCACATCGGTGGAGTAGTCTGCCCTTGAAAGGTCTATGCTATCGGGGTTGAGTCTGCTTTCTGACTCAAGCAGTACCGCGACCTCCTCTGGAAAGACCTCTCCTGCATTTGGCCCAACGCTTATCTTTCTACGGCCCTCTTCCTTGTAATCGGGGTGATACTTTTTAAGCCATTCCTCCCTCTGTTCCATCGGTAGCTGGGGGTAGTGTTCACCCCGTTTTATCCTCTCAAGCCTTCTCGGGCGTGTTTCCTCAACCTTTTTTATAAGCCTTTTAAGCTCCTCCGTGTATCCGCTCATCTTTCACCATCCTTTTTTTACAGGTGTTCTTTATCCTCTGGGAGCCACTTGCCTGGCTCAGACAGGTCTGGCTCCCTCTCCCGTTCGGCATAGAGTTTTTTAAGCTCCTCCACGCTCTTATTTTTAAGCTCTTCGAGCATCTTCTCGTACTTACCGCTTTTTACCTCTTCCACCCGTCTCTTAAGGTGCTCTGCCCTCGGGAGTATGTACTTTCCGTAGAGTCTTCTAACGAACATGGCAGCTGTAAACTGCGATATCTGTGCAGGACACCTTGATGCACACAGCCCGCACATAACGCAATCAAAGCTCTTAAGTGCTGCCCCTTTGAGGTCTCCCCTCTTCATAAGGGCTATGTAGTCCATAACATCTATATCCATGGGGCATGTTCTGGTGCATGTGCCACAGCCCACGCACTTGAACACCTCTGGATAGAGGCGCCTGAGTTCTGCATGCAGGTCTCCCTCTATGTTGTCGAGGTCATAGGATGGCCTGTTTGCAGGAAAGAACGGTAGCTGTACAATCACCATATTGGGCTCCACCACTGTCTGGCAGGCAAGCCCTGTTCTGAGCCTGTAGTCGCCTATGAATCTGTAGAATGTGGCACAGGCCCCACATATACCACCCCTGCAACCACAGCCTCTTATGTACTTGTAGCCTGCATACTCTATGGCCTTCATTACGGTTATGGTCTCAGGCACTATGTATTCCTTACCCATTATGTATATGGGTATCATCTTCGCACCTGGTGGAGGTATGGTTCTATCGCCTGTTGCCAGCTGTTTTGGTTTGGTGGTAGCCATAGCTTAAAACCTCCGTGGTTTTAGAAGTCGTTGTACATCCTCTTTATCTGGGCTGCGGTATACACAGGGCCTTCCTTGCATATGTAAATATCGCCCACATTGCATCTACCGCACTTTCCCACACCACACTTCATCTTATTCTCAAGGGTTGTGTACACATCCTCATCCTTAAACCCGAGTTTTTCGAGCACCGAAAGGGAAAACTTTATCATCACGGGCGGACCACATATGACACACACCGTGTTTTCTGCCCGTGGGGATGCCTCCTCAAGTACCGTTGGAACGAACCCCACTTTTCCGTCCCAGCCCTCCTTTTCTCCACCAGGGTCAACTGTTTTTATAAGTGTTACATCGTCTCTGTTCTCCCAGTGTTTGAGCTCCTCTTTGTAGACAAGGTCATCCACAGTTCTCGCTCCGTAAACGATGGTTATATCCCCGTAGTCCTCTCTTCTATCAAGGCATGTCCATATAACAGACCTTACAGGTGGAAGCCCTATGCCACCTGCTATAAAGAGTATGTTTTTGCCCTTCCACTCATCCACTGGAAACCAGTTTCCGTAGGGTCCCCTGAACCCTATGGTGTCTCCCACACTCAGCTCAGACAGAGCGGTTGTTACCCTGCCCACACGCCTGAATGTGCACTGTATGTAACCCCTGCGTGTTTCAGGCGATGCTATACAGAATGTGCTCTCTCCATAGCCGAACACAGAGTAGAGACCAAACTGCCCTGTTCTGAACTGAAAGTTCTCCCTTATCTCAGGGTCTTTGAAGACCAGGTTCAGGGTCTTCACCCCTGGTGCCTCTTCGAATATATCCTCAATGGTTACAAGATATGGCATGTATATGTTAGACATTCCCCTCTGCCTCCGATATCTCTATCATCACCTCTGTTATATCGAGCCTTACAGGACACACCCTTATGCATCTGCCACAGCCCACACAGCCCTTTGTGGCAAACTTTACGGGATAGAAGTTAAACTTGCACATGAACCTGTTACGCCACCTTTTGAACTGTGTATCCCTGGGATTATGCCCGCTTGCATGGAGCGTGAAGGAGTCAAACTGGCAAGAATCCCAGTTTTTTCTTCTCTCGCCCTCTATGTATGTGCCCTCATCAACCATATCGAAACACCTGCATGTGGGGCAGGTAAATGTACATGCCCCACAGCCCACACACTTTCTTGCAAGTTCTGCCCAGAGCTCGCTGTTGTAATGGGCCCTGTTCTTTAAAAACTCCACTATTCTGTCTATACTGACCCCCTCTATGGGTTCAGGTGTTGCTATCTTTTTAAGCTCTGAGTTGTTCCACTCTGCAAACACTGCGCTGAACTCCTCCATGAAGGCCACACCCCTGTCTGTTACAGCCTCTGCAAGGTAGTCTCCATCGAGTGTCTCTTTAAGCAGTATGTCTGCACCATCTTTTCCTTCTGGTGAGACACCCACTGTGGTGCAGAAGCATTCCTCATCGAAGTTCGTGCAGGCAACGGTCATTATAACGGCATTCTCTTCCCTTTTTGTGTAGAACTCATCCACATAGTCCCAGGTAAAGACCTTTCTTACAGACCCGCAGGAGACCGCATCACAGGGTCTCACACCAAACAGCACCGTTCTTTCAGGCTCAACCCTTACATCCTCAAGCTCAACCCCCTCTTTCATGAGTCTGAACCTGAGTACAGGTTCAGTCTGGGGGAAGAAGAACTCCTTTATGGAGTTTCTGGGCACTATGTAGTCGTGGGTAATCTGGTCTGCACTGTCCACCTCTTTGTAGACCACCTGACGGGCAAAAACTGTGGGTGCCACGAAACGGCCACCCTTTTCTCTTACCCCGTCTATGAGCGTCTGCAGGGCATCTTTTTTGAGCAGACCTTTTTCCATCACTTTATAAAGTCCTCTTTGTCCTCGGTGTCGTACACTATAAGTGGTGGGTGTGTGTCAGGGTCATAGCCCGAGCGATGTCCGAAGGCATCCTTCACCACAAGTACAAGCTTCTGGTTTATAATGTTAAGCGGTATGTTCACAGGGCATGCCCTCTCACACTCACCACAGAATGTGCACCTGCCTGCAAGATGCATTGCCCTTATAAGGTTCCATGCGAGGTTGCCCCTTGGATGTGCAGAGGTCTCTATCCACTGGGGCATGTTCTTTTCTGTTATACAGCGCTCGCAGTAGCACAGGGAACACACCTGTCTGCAGGCATAACACTTTATGCACCTTGAAAAATGATCCATCCAGAACCGCCATCTTTCGTCAGGACTCATGGCATCTATTTCTCTTATCTTATCGAACACCATACCCACGGGCTCCTCTGGCGGGGTGAACTCCACAGGTTCACCCACCACGGTGTCAGCCACATGGGGCTCACGAACATCACAGTTGTGGCACTTAACTGGCATTATCTCTGGCTTGAGCTCACCCTTCCAGAGTTCCTGCCTGTAGACAACCCCGTTACATCTTACACCTATAATGTGCACATCCTCTCTCTTTAACTGTCCCTCTGATATGAGCACCACGATGTTTTTTATGTCACAGCCCTTTGCCACTATTGCGGGTCTACCCAGCGGTTTCATATCGGGATACTTTCGTGTAAGGTAGACACTCAGGTTGTTAACACACAGGGGGTTGAACACAAGGCGCTCCACATCCTCTGGTCTTCTTATAAACACAGGGGTGGTGCGGGTTCTACGGCGGTTCCACCCGTAGCCTATGACCACACCCACCTCACCGCTTTCCAGAAGCTCCCTTGCCTTTTCTCTGAGTTCTTTTTCCATTGCTACTTTTTAAGCCCCCTGTATTCCATAAATGGTCCGAGTTTTTTTATCTCCTCTGTGATGCTGTTTATAAGGTCCACCCACTTTATTGCCTCTGATGCAGACACCCATGAGAAGTGTAGCCTTCCAGGGTGTATGCCTATAAAGTCCATGAGGTTTTTAAACACTATCCATCGCCTTCTCGCATGGTAGTTGCCCGATGTATAGTGGCAGTCACCTGGGTGACAGCCTGAAACGAGCACTCCATCTGCACCGTTCTCAAAGGCCTTTATTATAAAGAGGGGGTCTATTCTTCCAGTGCATGGCAGTTTTACAATCCTCACATTGGGGCTGTAGTGCATCCTGCTTGTGCCTGCAAGGTCTGCCCCTGCATAGGTGCACCAGTTGCAGACAAATGCCATTATCTTTGGCTCCCATCCTTCTGTTTTCTGTTTCTCTTCCATGTTTTATTTACCCCTTTTTAGAATGCGTTTATTGCTGCGAATACCTCTTCATCGCGGTAGCCTGCAAGGTCAATGCACTTGCTTCTGCAGGCTACAACACACACGCCACAGCCCTGGCACACTCCCTCGTTCACCTTTGCGTGCCAGCGGATTATATTGCCCTCTCTGTCCTTAACGCTTTCTTTTTCTATTGCCCTGTAGGGGCATGCGGTAAGGCAATCCCAGCATGCGTTGCACACGCGGGTGTCCACATGTGCTACTGTTGGCTCACGGGCGAGTTCTTCCTTTGCAAAAAGCGAGAGCACCTTGCTTGCGGTGGCACTGCCCATGCTCACCGAATCCGGTATATCCATGGGTCCCACGCAGGTGCCCGCAAGGTAGATGCCCGCATTGACAGTTTCAACAGGTCTGAGTTTCGGATGATACTCGTTGTAGAAGCCATACCTGTCGTAACCTATGCCGAGTTTCTGGGCAAGCTCTATGGCACTCTTTCTCGGCACTATGGCTGTTGCAAGAACCACCATGTCTGCCTCTATCTCCACCTGTGTGCCACTCAGGGTGTCAGCACCCTGCACAATGACCTTACCGTTTTTCTCATACACCCTTGAGACCCTTCCCCTCAGGTACACCGCTCCGTCTTCCTCTATTGCCCTTCTTACAAACTCCTCGTAGCGTTTTCCACCAGACCTTATGTCCATGTAGAACACATAGGCCTGTCCGTGGTGCACCTTGTGTTTGTAGAGCATGGTGTGTTTTGCGGTGTACATACAGCATATCTTCGAACAGTATGATACCCCCTTCTTCTCATCCCTTGAGCCCACGCACTGTATGAACACCACCGTTTCTGGCACCTTTCCGTCAGAGGGTCTTATAATTTTACCTCCTGTTGGGCCTGATGAAGACGCAAGCCTTTCGAACTGTAGCCCGCTTATAACATCCTTTATCTTCCCGTAGCCGTACTCACCGAATCTTTCGTTTGGCATGAGTTCATAGCCTGTGGCAACCACTATGGCTCCAACCTTCTCCTCGATGAGTTCGTCCTTCTGTTCAAAGTCTATTGCCTTCGGGCCACACACCTTTGCACACACCCCGCACTTGCCCTTCTGTATCATCACACAGTTTGGTGCATCTATAACCGGCACATTGGGAACACTCTGCGGGAAGGGTGTGTATATGACCTTTCTCTCCTTAAGGGACATTTCAAACTCGCTTGTCACCTTGAAGGGGCACTTCTCCCAGCACTCTCCACACCCTGTGCAGAGTTCTTCCTTCACATATCTTGCCTTCTTTCTTATGGTTACGGTGAAGTTACCTATGTAACCCTCCACCTTCTCAACCTCTGAATAGGTGTATAGCTTTATGTTCTCGTTGAGCTCTGCCTCCACCATCTTTGGTGTGAGGATACACTGCGAGCAATCCATGGTGGGGAATGTTTCTGAAAGGCATGCCATGTTGCCACCTATGGAGGGCTCCCTTTCGACAAGGATTACCTCTATACCACCCTCTGCCATATCCAGAGAAGCCTGTATACCTGCAATACCTCCACCGATAACGAGTGCCCTGCGTGTTATGGGCATGTTTATGGTCTTAAGCGGGCGGTTTCGTTTGAGTCTCTCCACGGTCATCCTTGTAAGGTCTATGCTCTTAAGGGTGCCTGTTTTCCTGGTCTTATCAGGATGCACCCAGCTACACTGCTCCCTTATGTTCGATATCTCACATCTGTAGGGATTAAGGCCTGCCTTCTCACAGGCCTTTCTGAAGGTTGCCTCGTGCATGTGGGGCGAGCAGGCAGATACCACCACGCCATCAAGGTCATACTTTTTAATCATCTCCTTCAGCATCTCCTGGCCTGGTGAAGAGCACATGAACTTGTAGCTACAGGTAAACACCACACCTGGAAGTTTCTTTATCTCTTCGGCAACCCTTTTTGTATCCACCGTGCTCTCTATGTTGTTACCACACTGGCATACAAACACACCTATTCTTGGCATAGGCCAACCCCCTTCTGTTTAAACAGCTCTCTTGCATCCCACATGTTTCTGTGAAGGCATACCTGCTGTTCGCTCTGACCCAGGGCGTAGCCCAGAAGCTGGGTGAAATATACTATGGGCACTGTTTTCCAGTCCCTTCTATCCTCTATTGCCCGTCTCTGTGCGTTCTCAAGGTTATACTGGCAGAGCGGACAGCTTGTAACCACAAGCTCTGCCCCGCACTCAACCGCACTCTCTATAACATCTGCAGAGAGCTTTGCCACAATATCCTCTCTGCTCATGGCAAGGTGAGCACCACAGCACTCTATCTTTTTTGGAAACTCCACGGGCTCAAGCCCCAGTGCGTCCATGAGCTCTTCCATAATCGTTGGTGCCTCTGGTCTATCTATGCCCATGGTCTTGAAGGGTCTCAGAAGCATACACCCGTAGTAGGCACCTGCCCTTATACCACCCAGTGGTCTCTTAACCCTTTCTTTTACCTGTTTGAAGCCTATCCTATCGCGAAGTATCTCCACAAAGTGGAGCACCTCTACAGATGGGTTGTACTCCTCCTCCATGAACTCAGATACTATCCTCTGTCGTTCCCTGTCCTCTGCAAGGGTCTCTGCGGTTCTCTTGAGCACATTGTAACACACACTGCAGAGTGTGGTAACCACGGTATCGTTCCTTGCCACCTCTATGAGCACCTTTGCAGGCGATGTAAGCCCTATTATGTTGTCAGGTGTAAGGGGAAAACTTGCACCACAGCAACTCCACTGTCTGAGCTCACAGAGCTCAAAGCCCAGAGCCCTTGCACTTTCCCTTGCGGAAAGGTCAAACCCCTTTGCAACGGTATTCAGCGTGCATCCTGGATAATAGGGTATCTTCATTGTTCCCATGGGTTCTCTGCTGATTGGGTCAGCTTACAAACTTTCTGAATCCGCACACAAGTGCCTGCTGTGGGGCACTCTTCAGAAACGGTATGTCCAGGTCTTTTATCTTCTTGAAGTCATGGCCCTCTCTGAGTGCAAGCTGTCTTAGTCCCTCAAAGAGGGTGCCCGCACTGACATCCTTTGGACACCTCACATAACACTGCATACAGCTTACGCACAGCCAGACAGACTCTGCCCTTTTTGCCTCCTCGATTCTTCCCAGCTGTAGGAGCCTTATCATCTGCGATGGTGGATAGTCCATTATGTACGAGAGCGGGCATCCTGCCGAACAGTTGCCACACTGGTAGCACCTTGCGGGATCCTCTGCGGTGATTCTCTCAAGGTGTTTAAGTTCCTCGCTCTTGAGTGCCCTGTTTTCGAGCTTTATCTTCATTGCATGCTACACCCTTCTGTATTTTTCAACGCCTTCTCTGAAGAGGTCTCCACCGTATATGTCATAGGCAACTATCACCGGGAAGTCTTCCACCTCGAGCCTTCTTACAGCCTCTGTGCCGAGCTCTGGATATGCGACGAGTTCTGCCTTTTTTATTTTCCGTGCCAGGAGTGCTCCTGCCCCGCCAACAGAGACGAAGTAGACCGCCCTGAACATTTTAAGTGCTGATTTTACCTCTTCCGAGCGGGCCCCCTTACCTATGGTTGCCTTAAGCCCCATCTTGAGGAGCTGGGGGGTGAACTCATCCATCCTTGAGCTTGTGGTTGGCCCTGCAGAGCCTATGACCATGCCCTCCCTTGGCGGGGTGGGTCCAACATAATATATAATCTGCCCATTTATGTCAAACGGAAGGGGTTCACCCCTTTCAACAAGCTCACACATCCTTTTATGGGCCTGGTCCCTTGCGGTATAGAGTGTGCCCGTAATGAGCACCTTATCGCCTGCCCTGAGCCCCTCAACAAGGCTGTCTGTAAGTGGTGGTGTTATTCTTTTAAAGCTCATCCCTCTTTCAAGCCCCCTTATGTGGGGATAGTCCATCCCTGAGGAAGCCTTCCCATGTGTGCATCCAGAAAGGGGCTTCCCCCTAATGGGTCCTTGAGACCTTTAAATCACCACTTCTTTGTGCCTGTCTGCATGGCACTGGATATTAACCGAGACCGGGAGGCTTGCTATATGACAGGGGTAGACCTCTATGTGCACTGCCAGTGCGGTCACAGTGCCTCCAAACCCCATTGGTCCTATCCCCAGTTTGTTTACCTCCTCAAGAAGTTCGTCTTCCAGTTTTGCAATGTTTTCATCGGGGTGTGGGGTGCCGATGGGTCTTAATATTGCCTCTTTTGATAGTAATGCAGATTTTTCAAAATCCCCACCGATACCCACACCAACCACTATTGGTGGACACACACTTCCACCTGCCTCCCTTACGGTATCCACAACGAAATCCTTTATTGCGTCAACCCCTGCTGTGGGGTTAAGCATCTTTATTTTGCTTTTGTTCTCGCTTCCTGCACCCTTCAGTGCCACCTTTATTCTCACCCTGTCACCCTCTGTAATGCGGGTGTGTATTACAGCAGGGGTGTTATCCTGAGTGTTTTCTCTGGTTATGGGATCACATACAGACTTTCTCAGATAGCCCTCTCTGTAGCCCTCCCTTACACCCTGGTTTATGGCATCTTCAAGGGAGCCATCGAGTTTTACATCCCTGCCCACATCCACGAAGACCACTGCAATGCCTGTGTCCTGGCACATGGGTAGCACTCCCTCAAGGGCAATCTCGTAGTTTTTTATTATCTGGGTGAGGACCTCCCTGCCCAGGGGAGAGACCTCTTTTTCGAATGCCCTCTTGAGGGCACTCTGCACATCCTCTTCAAGTATGTAGGCACCCTCTATACAGAGCCTTTTTACCTCTTTCTTTATTTTCTCTACGGATACCTCTCTCAACCCCTGCTGTTACCTCCTAAATAGTGAGCTCTGTGATAAGCCCCTTTATGGCCTTAACGGAGTTCTCAAAGGCGGTCCTTTCCTCCTCGTTAAGCTCTATCTCCACAATCTCTTCCACCCCGCCTGCACCGAGCTTTACAGGCACTCCAACGAACACCCCATCGAGCCCGTACTTGCCATCACACCATACTGCACAGGGTATTATGCGTTTTTTATCCTTAAGTATGCTTTCTGCCATCTCTGCCACTGCTGCAGAGGGGGCATAGTAGGCACTGCCTGTTTTAAGAAGGCTTACTATCTCTCCGCCTGCCTTGCGGGTTCTCTCAATAACGCGCTCTATTGCGTCTGGTGTCATAAGTTGCTCTATGGGGATGCCACTTACCGTGGTGTATCTTTTAAGTGGCACCATCTCGTCTGCATGGCCTCCTATGACCATTGCCTGCACATCCTCAACAGAGACGCCGAGCTCCATGGATATGAATGCCTTAAGCCTTGCACTGTCCAGTGCACCTGCCATGCCAACAACCCTGTTTGGCGGAAGCCCGCTTACCTTCCATGCCACATACACCATGACATCAAGTGGGTTGGTGACCACAATAAGATGTGCATCAGGAGAATACCTGACCACATTCTCCACAACAGCCTTCACTATACTGGAGTTTTTATCTATAAGGTCGCTTCTACTCATACCCGGCTTTCTTGCAAGCCCTGCGGTGATTATCACAAGGTCTGACCCCTCGGTATCCCTGTAATCGTTGGTACCTGTGATTGTCACATCGAATCCCTCTATTGGCGAGGCCTCCTTTATGTCAAGGGCCTTTCCCTCTGGCATTCCCTCCACTATGTCCACGAGCACAATGTCTCCAAGCTCCTTTAGCCCCATCCACAGGGCTGAATGGGCCCCCACATGCCCTGCTCCAACAATGGTTATCTTCTTTCGTGCCACCTTCTGCCTCCTTTCCAGGGCAAAAACTTAATGTATACTGTATACAAAAAGACCTTCCCCTGTCAAGGGGATTTTTCCAGAAATAACCCACATTATATAGACCATTTTGCAACCAGGGTCAATAATTTAGTTGTTACAGCCCTTTTTTCATTCCCTGTTAAAGAAGCTTGACAAGCGGGAAAAAAGTTGTTAATTAGATATATTGACGGGGACGGGCGGATAGCTCAGCTGGTAG
>JALUQR010000106.1:1998-4038 GCA_027017505.1 bacterium | reverse complement strand
CTCAAAGCCCAATAAGCAATACAAACCCCTGCATAAAGGGGTGAAAGGGCTCTGCGGTATACAGAAATGGGGGTATCTTCTCTGCGGACTTGCGGGAGGTGCTGGTGGCTGGTCAGTGTTCCAGGAAGACCGCCCCTGAGAGATTCCTTACAAGGTACTCTGCGGTACTGCCGAGCACCATTTCAACAAGCCTTGAATGGTGGCTTGCCCCCACGAATAGAAGGTCATGTCCATTTTCCCTGTAGAATCTTTCGATGGTGGTGGGTGGGTCTCCTTCAAGCACCACGCATTCAAACTCCACACCATAGGGTTTGAGGTATTCTTCTGCCTCTTTTACCCTTTCCTGCCCGTCCTCTGCCACTGTAAGCACCGTAAGTGGCAGTGATAGCTCTTTAAGAAGCTCACCTGCAGAGTGCATGACCTTTGCGGAATTGGGACTGCCATCGTAACAGAGAAGTGGTTTATGTGGCTCTCTGAACTCCTCTTCAACAACGAGCACAGGCACGGGAGACTTTCTTATAACCCTTTCTGCGGTGGAGCCCATGGTTCCGTAGTCAAACCTTGCGTTAACTCCTCGCCTGCCAATTATCACAAGGTCTCCGAGCTTTGCCTTCTCTGCTATCTCATTGGCAACTATGCCGAAGGCAAGCTCTGTCTCACAGCTTACACCATCCTGCTGGCATTCCTCCTTCAGGGAGTTCAGTATGGCCTCACCGTTTGAGGTGAGTGCCTCTTTCATCTTTGCAGAGAAGTTAAGGAAGGGCTCAAACCCCAGAGAGCCTGAAAGGTCGTGCAGGAAAGGACCTTCAAGGGATACGATGTCCACCACATGTAGGGCTGTAAGTTCTGCACCAAGCCTTTTTGCAAGCCATCTGCCCCAGCCTCCCACACCCCTGGTGTAGGGCGAGCCATCCACTGCAAGAAGTATGTGTTTTATCACATCTGTGCTCCCTTAAACACTGCCTGTGGTAACACCACACTCCACCCTTATGTCTCCATCCACCGCATCAACCTTGAAGAGCTCTGCGTCCTTCCACTTAAGTGTTATGGGTATCTTAACCTTATCGTCTATAACCCTCTTAAGGAACCTTGCCCCGTACTTTTCACTGTAGCCAAGCTTTACCAGGCTGTCCACCGCACTGTCTGTAACCACAAGGTGTTTGCCATAGCTTGCCATATCGTGCTTTATGCGGTCAAGATACATGAGGGTTATCTCCCGAACCTCGCTTTCAGTAAGGGGCGAGAACACTATTATGTCATCTATACGGTTCAGAAACTCGGGGGAGAGGACCTCCTCAATCTTTTTCATAACACTCTTTTTAAGGTCATCTATCTTCTGCCCCTCTGGCAGGAATCCCAGGGGCTTTGTGAACTTCTTGAACTCATCTGCACCGAGGTTGCTGGTCATTATGATTACCGTATCGCTGAAGTATACTCTTTTGCCCCTTCCATCTGTAAGCCAGCCCTCATCGAAGACCTGCAGGAAGAGTTCAACACATGGGGATGAGCCTTCTCTATCTCATCGAGGAGCACCACCGAATAGGGATTATCCCTTACCTGGTTTGTAAGTATACCACCCCTTTCAGAGCCCACTATACCCCTGGGCATGCCTATGAGTTTATCCACACTTATGCCACCGTCCCTGTACTCGCTCATATCAAGCCTTATGAGTTTCTTCTCATCTCCGAAGAGGAACTCTGCCAGTGCCTTTGCAAGCTCTGTTTTACCCACACCTGTGGGGCCGAGAAACAGAAGCACGCCATCGGGCCTTGAGTAGTTTTCCTTCAGCGGGCCCTTGTTCAGTCTGAGTCTTTTTGCCAGTGCCTCTATGGCCTCGCGCTGTCCCACAACCCTCTTTGCAAGGGCTGACTCCATGTGTTTAAAACGCTCTGTGGTATCCCTGAATATCATGTCCTTTGGTATCTTTGTCTCCTGTGAGATTACCTCTATGACATCGTTGCCTGTTACCTCCTCGTGGGGGCGGTTTATCTCCACCTTCACACAGGCTGTATCGAGCCATCCTATGACCTTATCTGGCAT
>JALUQR010000106.1:0-1988 GCA_027017505.1 bacterium | reverse complement strand
ACGCTGGCTCATCTCAAGTGCGGTCTCTATTGCCTCATCGCTTATCTTCACGGAATAATTCCTCTCAAGCCTTGGCTTAAGCCCCATCACTATCTCTCTTGTCTCCTCCAGGCTTGGCTCCTCCACATAGACCACGCGGAATCTTCTTGCAAGGGCCTCGTCCTCTGCTATGAACTCTTTGTACTCTGCAAGGGTTGTTGCCCCTATTATCTGCACCTCGCCCCTTGCAAGTGTGGATTTAAAGATATTCGCAGCATCAGAGGGCACACCCATGGCACTGCCCGCACCTATGAGGGTGTGTGCCTCGTCTATGAAGAATATTATGTTCTTGCGCTCCTTTATCTCCTTTATGATTTTCTCTATCCTGTCTTCGAACATACCGCGGAATATGGTGCCTGCAACCACGGAGTTCATCTGCAGGTTCACTATCTGCTTGCCCCTGAGCCTTGGTGGCACCTTTTCGGGCTCAAGCTCTATCCTTCTTGCAAGCCCCTCTGCTATGGCGGTCTTACCCACCCCTGGCTCTCCTATAAGCATCACTGAATTGCTTCTTTCAACATGGCAGAGGATTTCCATTACCTGCTCTATCTCCTTGTCCCTGCCTATTATGGGTGGGAGCTTATCGTAGCGGGCGAGTTTGTTGAGGTTTACCGCAAAGTGTTTCAGGTTTGGTGGAAGCTCGTATCTCTTTTTGAACTCCTCTTCCATCTCCTCTTTCGTGCGTATCTTTACGGTTATCTTTCTCATCACATAGTCAGGGTCAAGGCCGAAACTGCGAAATATACGGGCAGGCAGGCTGTGGTTTTCCTGAAATATGGCCATGAACAGGTCTGTTGAGTCTATCTCGTCCCTGCCCCATCTTCTTGCCTCTTCCCTTGCAAGGCGGAATATGTTTCTTGTGGTTGGTGGAACCTTGAAGCCAAGCCCTATGTACTGACGGGAGATGTTGAGGTGTTCATCCAGGAAGTTCAGCACATGGTAGACATCCAGGTTCAGGTCTTCCATCACCTCTTTGAAGAACTCCTCCTCTACCTTTGCGAAGGCTATAAAGAGGTGTTCAACACCGAGGTAGTAGTGCTGTCGTTTTTTACTCTCCTCTATGGCGCGTTTTACAACCTCACGCGCCTTTGGGGTCATCTCTTCTCTGAATTCATCAAGCTCCATCATAACCCGCTTCCCCGTGGTTTGTTCCTCTTACATTTTACCATAAATTCCTTCTCGGGTCATAGGGATTTATTCTGTGGAGTTCCTCGTAGAGTTTTCTGCTCCTCTCATCTATCTTCGGTGGAATCACCACTTTTATTAAAACATACTCATCACCCCTTGAGCCATCTGGCATTATTACTCCCTTGCCCTTTATTCTGAGTTTCTGTCCTGTCTGTGTTCCAGGTGGTATTCTTATCTTTGTGGGGCCATCTATGGTGGGCACATCCACTACGGTGCCAAGTACAGCCTCTGTTACTGTTACTGGCACCTCTATGTAGATGTCCCTGCCCTCTCTTCTGAAGTAGGGGTGTTTTCTTATAACTGGTATTATGTAGAGGTCTCCGCTGGGCCCACCACCTGTGCCAGGTGCACCCTTACCCCTTACCCTTATCCTTGCCCCGTCCTCTATGCCTGGTGGTATCTTTACCCGTATCTTTTCTGTGGTGTGGTCTCTGCGCAGTTTTATCTCAAGCTCTGTGCCCCTTACCGCCTGGAGAAAATCAAGTTCCACGGGGTATTCAAGGTCAGCCCCTTTTCTGGGTGCATGAACCTTTCTTCCAAAGAACTCTGCGAATATGTCCTCTATACCGCCGAGGTTGAAGCCGAAGCCCTCGAAGTGAAACCCTCCGCCAAAGGGGCCTGCCCAGGAGGGCTCTCCCTCGAAGAAGACCTGCTGACCCATATCGTACTGTTTGCGCTTTTCAGGGTCACTCAGGACAGCATAGGCCTCGTTTATCTCCTTAAATCTTGCCTCTGCCTCTTTGCGGTTTTCAGGATGGAGG
>JALUQR010000105.1 GCA_027017505.1 bacterium | reverse complement strand
ATAGACCGCTTAAGTGCTGCCCGCTACGGGCTTACAGTGGGAGATGTGCAGGATGTCATTCAGTCTGCCATAGGCGGGATGAACGTAACCACAACCGTTGAGGGCAGGGAGAGATACCCCGTGAACCTGAGATACCCCAGGGAACTTAGGGACGATATATCTAAACTCGAGCGCATACTCATACCCACACCCACAGGGGCTCAGATACCCATAGCACAGGTCGCCCGCATAAAGGTCAGAAAGGGGCCACCCTCTATAAAGAGCGAGAACGCAAGGCTTAACGGCTGGATATATGTGGACATAAAAGATATAGATGTGGGCACCTATGTTGCAAGGGCAAAGGAGGTTGTGGAAAAGAATGTGAAACTTCCAAAGGGATATTCCATAACATGGAGTGGCCAGTACGAGTACATGGAGAGGGCAAAAAAGAGGCTCATGGTGGTTGTGCCCCTTACCATAGCCATAATACTGTTTCTCCTGTACCTGCACTTCGGTAATGTGGTGGAGTGTCTGATTATAATGGTCTCTGTGCCGTTCAGCGTGGTTGGCGGGGTGTGGCTCATGTATATCCTGGGCTACAACATGAGTGTTGCAGTGGGTGTGGGCTTTATTGCCCTTGCAGGTGTTGCAGTTGAGATAGGCATAATAATGCTCGCCTATCTTGACCTCACCTACAGGCAGAGGTACCTTCACGGTGGTATAAACACCGTTGAGGAGCTTCACGATACAGTGGTGGAGGGTGCTGTAAAACGCATACGCCCTGTTATAATGACCTTTGCCATGGTTGTTGGAGGGTTACTGCCCATAATGTGGGGCAGTGGCACGGGCTCAGAGGTTATGAAAAGAATCGCAGCTCCAATGGTGGGCGGTATGCTCTCTGCAACGGTGCTCACACTGCTGGTAATACCTGCGGTATATGCACTCTGGAAGGGTATGTACATTAAAAAGGAGGGGCAGAGATGAAAGAGATAAAGGCATACATAAGGCCTGAAAAGATAGAGGAGGTTGTCCATGTGCTCGAGGAAAATGGCATACCCGTTATTACCGCTGTGGAGATAAAGTGTGTTGGAAAAAGCCTCAATGAGGATAAGGCACGCTATTCCATGGATTACACTGAAAGGTACTGCCCCTTTGTGAAGATAGAGATGGTCTGTACCAGCAAGGATACAGAAAAGACGGTTAAACTCATTCAGTCCTGTGCGTGGACAGGCCATCCTGGCGATGGCATGATATTTGTAAGCACCGTGGATGAGGCCATTAACATAAGGACAGGGGGCAGGGGAGAAGAGGGTATAAGCCTCTGGTAGGCCTTATTCGTCCTTTGCACAGCGAAAGCCCAGGTTATTTATGCGTGTTTCAGGTGGGTAGCCCACCCTGAAGAATGTTCTTGCAAACCTGTGGGTAAGCCCCCATGAGCCACCCCTTACCACCTTTGAGTGTTCATCGTAGTCAGAGCTCGTCCACTCCCACACATTGCCTGCCATGTCATAGGCACCGTAGGGGCTTTTGCCCTCTGTGTATGTGCCAACAGGGGTTGTGCCCACAATGCCGGAAAGGCTTGTGTTGGCCCTGTCTCGGGAGAACTCGTTACCCCAGGGATAGATTCTGCCGTCTGTGCCACGGGCTGCCTTCTCCCATTCCTCCTCTGTGGGAAGCCTTTTTCCAGCCCACCTGCAGTAAGCGGTTGCATCATCAAAGCTTACAAATACAACGGGATGATTCTCCTTATCCTCGGGATAGCCATATACGAGCCAGTGTGGTGGGGCAGGATGCCCTGTCTCTTTTACGAACCTTCTGTACTGTGCGTTTGTAACCTCGTAGCGGTCTATGTAGAAGCCCTTAAGGTAGACCTTTCTTTCAGGTCTTTCATCCTCCTCACCCAGGGAGCTACCCATTATGAACTCTCCACCTGGCACATGCACCATATCCTCTGGGACTCTCTCGCATCCTGAAAGTGCCATGCAGAGTAAGACAGCGGTGGTCAGGGTTAAGGACCACACTCTGTGAGGACTTTTCATGATTTCCTGTGAAAGAGACATATAAGTGGTTTACTCCGGAGCGTCCTTTGCGCAGCGAAACCCTCCGTCATTACCCGCCCCGCCCGGCAGGTAATAATGGCGGGTGGATGAACGGGCGAATATTCTGCCGATTATGTAATGGCCCAGCACACTTCCCGAGCCTCCGCGAAGCACGCGGTATTTTTTTCCGTAGTCCTTTATCTTTGCAGTATTTCCAGGATAGGGCTCATACCATGCGTCCACCCATTCCATAACATTGCCTGCCATATCGTACACCCCGTAGTAGCTTCTGTCCTCGGGATAGCTTCCCACAGGAGCGGTATCACCTGTTGTGAGGTTTGCCTTTTTCTCGTCATATTCATCGCCCCAGGGGTATGTCCATCCGTATGGTCCGCGTGCTGCCTTCTCCCATTCCTCCTCTGTGGGAAGCCTTTTTCCAGCCCACTTGCAGTAGGCATGGGCATCGAACCATGTAACATTGTTTACAGGGTGGTTGGCCTTACCTTCGGGATAGTTCCTGCCGTTCCAGTTTTTGGGTGGTGGATGGCCTGTTGCGTCTATGAATTTTTTGTACTGTGCGTTTGTAACCTCGTAGCGGTCTATGTAGAAGCCCTTAAGGTAGACCTTTCTCATGGGTTTTTCGTCCTCGTAGAACCTTCCTGCACGCAGTCCGAACTCCTTGCCAAGCCCCTGGGTGTCCTCCTCGTTACTGCCCATTATGAACTCTCCCGGTGGTATGTATACCATACCCTCTATCTCTGGCACATCTGGGCCAGAGCATGCATACAGGAACACAGCGCATGCAAGGATAACCAGTCTATTCAGCATCTTCCGGCACATCTGCTGCACACCTGAAGCCAAAACTCTCGTTTGCTGTTGACGGGTCAAAGAAGGCCCTGTTATAGGTGGGTGCTGATATTCCACAGCCGTAGAACATGCAGTCCCACCAGGAGCCTCCTTTAAGAAGTCTGTAGTTTCTGCCGAACTCGGGGTTTATGTAGTCAGAGCCAGGATGTGGCAGATACTCATCGTCCACCCATTCCCACACATTACCGCTCATATCGTACAGTCCGTAGGGGCTTTTACCCTCTTCAAAGGAGCCCACGGGCATTGTGTCCTCATGGCCTCTCAGTGGATTGTTGGATTTGTTTATATCCCACTCATTACCCCAGGGATATGTTCTGCCATCTGTGCCACGGGCTGCCTTCTCCCACTCTCTTTCCCTGGGAAGCCTTTTTCCAGCCCACCTGCAGTAGGCATAGGCATCAAACCATGAGACATACACCACAGGATGCTCTGCCTTTCCCTCGGGATAGGTGCCATTCTTCCAGTGCTCAGGTGGTGGATGGCCTGTTGCGTCTATGAATTTTTTGTACTGTGCGTTTGTAACCTCGTAGCGGTCTATGTAGAAACCGTCTATGTATACCACATGAAGGGGTTTTTCATCCCTTAATCTATCGTCTGTACCCATGAGAAACTCCCCTGGTGGTATGTAGACCATATCTTTAAGGTCTGGCCTTTTCTTTGTTCTGTATCTTTCAGGTGGTATTACCTTTTTTGAGTCTCCTGCAGGATGCCCCCCCTTTGCGTGACAGCGCAGACACTCTTTGAGTTTTACCATGTCCTCTTTACTGTACTTTGGCCTTGTGTGGCACTCCACACATGTCTCTGCCCCTATCCCTGGGCTTAAGAGGGAAAGCCCGAGTGTTATAGAAACTATAATGCAGATGGAGCGTTTCATCTGAACTCAGGGTCAATTCTTCGCAGTTTTCTGTGCGAAAGTATCCCCCTGTACTCGCACTGGCATAACTGCCTTAAGTATCTTACAAGGGCTTTTATCTCCTGGTCTGTGAGGGTCTTTCTCCACGGTGGCATGAGAGGAGACTTTGCCACACCCGCCCCACCATACCTTATGACCTCTTCAAGCTGCTCGTCTGTCTTTGTGGACATAAATGAGGCATCTGTGTGGTCTCTGGGATTTATGCTCATATCAGGGGTGGAATTTATCCCATCTCCTCTGCCATCCTCACCATGACACTGACTGCACCAGCGCAGA
>JALUQR010000104.1 GCA_027017505.1 bacterium | reverse complement strand
TTACCTCTCTTAGCATCTTTCTTTTTGTGTACTCCTCCACTGCAAGTTTTGAGATAAAGGCCAGTCCAAGCCCGCTTTTTACCGCTTCGATAAGTGCCTGTGTGGAGCCCATCTCTGCCACCACATTCAGCCCCCCTGGCTCTATGCCTGCCTCCCTTATGACCCTTTCTGTCTCCATCCTTGTACCAGAGCCATGTTCCCTTACAACAAGGGGTATGCGGGAGAGCTCCTGCGTGGATATCATTCTCTTTTTGAAAGATGATGGTGCGACAAGCACTATCTGGTCAGAGACAAACCTTACCGCTGAAAGGCTTCTGTCCTTTACCGCAGAGCCCACCACCCCTATATCCACCCTTCCGTCTATGGCCATGTGGGCTATCTTCTCTGTATCCCCTATGATCAGCGAGGGAAACACCCCTGGATAGAGCCTTCTGAACTCTGCTATCTTCTGTGGCAGTATGTACTCGCCAGGTATGGTGCTTGCTCCTATAACGAGTGTGCCCTGCACCGTGCCACCAAACTCCTTCAGAGAAAGGGATGCCTCTTCCTTGAGTCTTACTATTTCCTTGGCGTATCTGTAGAGTATGGCACCCTCCTTTGTGGGGACCACCTTTCTGCCAAGTCTGTCAAGAAGCCTTGTTGAGAGTGTTTCCTCAAGGGTCTTTATGTGTATGCTTACGGTGGGCTGTGTAAGGTTAAGAGACTCTGCAGCCTGTGAGAATCCTCCTTCCTCAACGACCCTGCAGAATATCTCAAGAAGTCTCAGTTCCACTGACTGCCCCTCTTTTCTTTCTTCTTTCTTCCTCCTTCTTTTTGGAGCATTCGGGGCATGCGTACATCTTGTGATGTTTTACTGTAAGTCTATCATAATCTCTATCAAGGGCAACCCTTATGACCACCTGTGACTGTTTGCCACAGAAGTCACACCTTAACATAGCCTTCTTCCTCCTTCCTGTATATGGCAGAGGGTTTAACACCCTCTGCTGAGAGCACAGAGAGGGCCTTTTCAAGTTCTTCCTGTTTGAGTGTTACAACCAGCTCACAGTACTTCGTCAGGATTCGTGGCGCTGGCTCCAGCCGTATCTTTACCCCGTTGTCCTTGAGCAGGCTCTCTGCCTTTAGTACCTTATGTGTGGTTGAGAAGGCAAGCAGGTATTGCATGGGTCATCTGTGCATTCCAGAAAGCCTGTGTCTGTAGAAGGGAAACCTCTCGCACAGCCCTCTTACCTCTTCCTTTACACTGCACAGAAGGTCTTCGTTAAATGGGTCTCTGAGCACCCTGTCTATGAGGTCTGCGATAATACGCATCTCTTCTTCCTTCATGCCCCTTGTGGTTACAGCTGGCACACCTATTCTTATACCGCTGGTTACAAAGGGGCTTCTTGTTTCAAACGGTATGGTGTTTTTGTTAACCGTTATGCCTGCCCTGCAGAGGGCCTCTTCTGCCTGTTTGCCTGTAAGGCCTGTCTTTGTGAGGTCAACGAGCATGAGGTGGGTATCTGTGCCTCCTGATATGAGCTCATAGCCACGGTTCATGAGTTCCTCTGCAAGGGTCTTTGCGTTTTTGAGTATCTGGCGCTGGTATTCCCTGAACTCTGGCTCGAGTGCCTCCTTGAATGCGACAGCCTTTGCAGCTATTATGTGCATGAGCGGGCCACCCTGTATGCCAGGGAATATCTCCTTATCTATGGCCTTTGCGAATTCCTCCCTGCACATTATCATGCCTGCCCTTGGCCCCCTGAGGGTCTTATGGGTTGTGGTGGTAACAAACTCTGCATGTGGAATGGGGCTTGGATGAAGCCCTGCTGCAACAAGCCCTGCTATGTGGGCTATGTCCACCATTATGCGGGCATCAACCTCGTCTGCAATCTGGCGGAAGGCCTCGAAGTCTATAACCCTGGGATAGGCACTTGCCCCAACAACTATGAGTTTCGGCCTGTGTTTTTTTGCAAGCTCCCTTACCTGGTCCATATCTATGCGGTGGTTATCCCTTCTCACCCCGTAGAACACAAAGTTGTAGAGTTTGCCCGAGAAATTTACCGCACTGCCGTGGGTGAGATGTCCACCGTGGGTAAGGTCCATGCCGAGCACAGTATCCCCTGGCCTGAGCACAGCCATATAGACCGCCATATTTGCCTGTGAGCCTGAGTGGGGCTGTACATTTACATGCTCACAGCCAAAAAGCTTTTTTGCCCTTTCTATGGCAAGCCTTTCTGCTATGTCCACGAACTCGCATCCACCGTAATAGCGCCTTCCAGGGTAACCCTCTGCGTACTTGTTTGTGAGCACACTTCCCACCGCCTCGAGCACCCTTTCGCTCACAAGGTTTTCCGATGCTATAAGCTCAAGTTTGTACTCCTGCCTTTCGGTCTCAAGCCTTATGGCCTCGTATATCTGAGGGTCAAAGCTTTCAAGCAGTGACTCCTTCTTCATACCTTCTCACCCATTCTGTTTTCTAATTCTCTTATCTTATCCAGGCGTTTTGTGTGTCTGCCACCCTGGAAGCTTGCTTCAAGCCAGGTTCTTACCATCTCTCTGGCAAGCCCCTTTCCAACCACCCTTCCGCCTATGACCACTATGTTGGCATCGTTGTGTTCCTTTGCCATCCTTGCGGTGTATATATCGTAGATAAGCGCAGCCCTTACGCCCCTGAACTTGTTTGCCAGAATGCTCATGCCTATGCCAGTACCGCAGATGAGTATTGCCCGCTGTATCTCTCCCTTTGAGACCTTCTCTGCAACGGGTATACCGTAGTCAGGGTAGTCAACCCTTTCGCTGGTGTTTGTTCCCATGTCCACGGGCTCGTAGCCTATTGAACGGAGGAACTCCTTCAGGTCCTCTTTGAGTTCCATGCCCGCATGGTCGCTTGCTATGGCGATACGGCGGTCCTCCACTGTCTACTCCTTAAATTTTTTGAACACGAGCACCGCATTGGTACCTCCGAAGCCAAAGGAGTTACTCATTGCAGCCCTTACCTCCATCCTTCTTGCCCTGTTTGGCACATAGTCCAGGTCACAGCCCTCGTCAGGTGTCTCGTAGTTTATGGTGGGTGGTACAACTCCCTCTTTTATTGCGAGCACTGTGAAGACAGCCTCCACCCCGCCTGCTGCTCCAAGAAGGTGTCCTGTCATGCTCTTTGTGGAGCTTACTGCAAGTCTTTTTGCGTGCTCACCGAAGACCCTTTTTATTGCCTCTGTTTCGTTAAGGTCGTTGTAGTATGTGGATGTGCCGTGTGCGTTTATGTAGTCTATATCTTCCGGTCTGAGGCCTGCGTCCTCAAGTGCCAGTTCCATGCACCTTGCAGCACCCTGGCCATCAGGGGCTGGCTGGGTTATGTGATATGCGTCTGCATTGAGCCCGTAGCCTGCAACCTCTGCGTATATCTTTGCACCCCTTTTTCTGGCACTTTCAAGTTCTTCGAGCACCAGAACACCTGCACCCTCTCCGACAACGAAGCCGTCTCTTTCCTTATCAAAGGGTCTGCTTGCCCGCTGGGGCTCTGAGTTGCGCTGTGAAAGGGCCTTCATGGCATTGAACCCTGCTATACACAGCGGTGTTATGGCTGATTCCGCACCTCCTGCTATCATGCAGTCTGCCCTGCCCTCCTGTATGAGCCTGAAGGCATCCCCTATGGAGTGTGTGCCTGTTGCACATGCGGTCACAGCACAGCTGTTTGGCCCCCTGGCACCGAGCTTTATGGAGACCTGGCCTGATGCAAGGTTTATTATCACCATGGGTATAAAAAAAGGGGTAATCCTTGCGGGTCCCTTCTCCTTGAGCACATCATACCAGTGCTCTATTGCGGACAGTCCTCCTATGCCTGCCCCTATGTATACGCCCACCCGTTCTGCATTCTCCTCTGTAATCCTGTAGCCACTGTCCTCTATTGCCTCGCAGGCTGCAACAAGGGCGTACTGGATGAAGAGGTCCATCTTTTTAAGCTCTTTCTTCTCTATGTAAGGTGAGGGGTCAAAGTCTCTGACCTCTCCTGCAATGCGTACAGGAAAGCCTTCGGGGTTGAATCTTGTTATGGTGTCTATACCGCTCTTTCCTGCTATTATGTTCTGCCAGGCCTTCTGAGTGCCC
>JALUQR010000103.1 GCA_027017505.1 bacterium | reverse complement strand
ATAAGAGACAAGGCAGAACAGAAGGTATACAGCACTGCGGGAAGGTATAAGAAACTTAAGAAGAAAAAACCCGAGCTTCTTATAGGCATAAGCGGATGTGTTGCCCAGCAGAAGGGTGGACAGCTTCTTAAAAGAATGCCCTATGTGGATATAGTCATAGGCACCCACAACATACACAGGCTTACAGAGCTTATTGAGAAGGTAAGGGAGGAGAGAAAAAAGGTTGTTGCAACAGAGCTTTATGACTCCATAGACGAAGGGGAGTTTCCCACCCCTGAGGTTGACGGTGTGAAGGCCTATGTGAGTATCATGCGTGGATGCGATAACTACTGCACCTACTGCATAGTGCCCTATGTGAGGGGCAGAGAAGTTAGCAGACCCGCACACCAGGTTCTGGAAGACATCAAGAGGCTTGCAGAAAGGGGCGTGAAGGAGGTAACGCTTCTGGGACAGAATGTTAACAGCTACTGCGGGGATGTCTCTTTTCCTGAGCTGTTGAGGATGGTCTGCAGGGTGGATGGCATAGAGAGGGTGAGGTTTGTAACCTCCCATCCAAAGGACATATCCGATGAGCTCATATACCTTTTCGGCGAGGAGGAAAAACTTGCAAGAAGCATGCATCTGCCCATACAGGCAGGCTCTGACAGGGTGCTCGAACGGATGAGAAGAAGATACACTGTGGGTGAGTATCTCAAAAAGGTTGCCCTGTTTAGAAGGCTCTATCCAGATATGTCCATATCCACGGACATAATAGTGGGTTTCCCTGGAGAGACAGAGGAGGACTTTGAGGCAACCATGCGGGTTGTAAAAGAGGTGGAATTCGACAGCATCTTCTCTTTCAAGTACTCTCCCCGTCCTGGAACCGAGGCGTCAACCTACACAGACCAGATACCCGAGGATGTAAAACAGAGAAGGCTTGAGAGACTGCAGGCAGTGCAGAAAGAGATAACGCTCAGGCGAAACAGACTCCTTGTGGGCAAACGGATGAAGGTGCTCGTTGAAGGCGAGAGTAAACTCAACAGCAGAGAGCTTACAGGAAGGACCACATGCAACAGGGTGGTGAACTTTCCAGGCGAGAAAGGGCTTACAGGCAGTATGGTTGATGTACTCATCAGGGATGCCTACGCAAACTCCCTGAGGGGAGAACTCTAACAAAAAAGGAGAAGGTGCCATGTTTATCGAGATGAAGGTTGCAGGACTAACCATAGACCCATTCACAAACGCACCAATAATGATACTGCGAGACCTGGAAGACAAAAAAACTCTTCCCATCTGGATAGGCATACTGGAGGCAAGTGCCATAGCATCGGAGCTTGAGAAGCTGAAGTTCTCAAGACCCATGACACATGACCTCATAAAGAACATATTCGAAGAGGTGGACATAAAGGTAAAAAGGGTGGAGGTCACAGACCTCAGGGACAATGTCTATTACGCAACAATACACCTTCAGAAGGGTGATAACACCTACAAGATAGATGCAAGACCGAGCGATGCCATAGCCATTGCACTGCGTACGGGCTCGCCCATATTCGTGGAAAACTCCATACTGGAGAAATCAAAGAGCATTGAGCTGTCAACGGACAGGGACAAAAAAGAGGGTGCACAGAATCTTCTGGAACTGCTCGATGAGCTGGGCCCGGATGCATTCGGAAAGTACAAGATGTAAGGAGCATAGATGAAGGCCTTAAAGAAAGAGCTCGTAGAGAAAAGATTCTCCCTGCTCGATGAGTCCAAAAAGCTCTTTGAAAGCAGGTTCTACGATGCGTTCTTCGTTAACGAGTACGGAAGGCTCGAGGCGGTAAGGTCAGAACGCTACGGGATGCCCTTCTCAATCATAATAATGCATGTGGACTCGTTCAACAGTACCGCAGGGCCCCTTACCAAACAGGACCTCCTTGAGTTCCTTAAAAAGCTTGTGAACACCGTTCTAAAGGTGGTCAGAAACTGCGATGTAACGGGCATGCTCGAGGATAAAAGGATTATCGTTATCCTTCCCCATACAGACTACTTTGGCTCCCTCATAACCATAAAAAAGCTTAAAAAGGCCCTTGAGTTTCTCACCACAAGGGGAGAACCCTATGCATCCATAATATTCGCACAGGCAACATACCCGAGGGATGGCAAGACCTATGCGGATATGGTTAAGGTGGCCACCTCAAGGATAAGTGATATAAAGAACTCCCTGTGGGAAAGGCTCTCACTCGGGGATAAACTCTTCTGGGAGATAGTTGCCACCCTTACATCAGCAAACCATTCGGAAAACGAGTATGTGAACTTCGAGATAGGCGAGGGTATGCCCCTGGGAGAGGGGTTTGTAAACCGTATAAACCAGATGATACTCCACGAGATACGCAAAAACCCCAAACGAAGGGGTATACTTTATCTGGGTCTAAAGAATATCCAGAAGGATACACCCCTGAGGGATAGCCTCAACATGCTGGGTAAAACAGCAACAAAGATATTCCTGGTGGGAGAGAAGAAGGAGACAGGGTTTGACATAAAGAATGTAACCACCATAGCACTCAACGATTCACGCCTTTCAGAGGCCTACATAACGCTCTTTATGAACGAGGACTCTGCATACGGGCTTCTCTGCAGAGAGGGCTGGCAGGGTACCCACTCCTGTTTCCACACCTCTGACCCCTACCTTGTTGAGGGGCTCATAACAAGGTTTCAGAGGGATTACGAACTGCAGGAGACATTCTGATGAAGCAGAGAAAGAAGGAGAAGATACTGCTCGCTCTATCGGAAAAGGAGGACATAGAGAGTTTCTCCGGGTTTCTCAGGGAGCGGGACTTTGATGTGGTCGTTGCAACAGATGGTGCAAGGGCGATGGACAGGGCAATAAGCGAGCCACCATCGCTTGTGATAATAGAGCTCAGGCTTCCAGTAATAGACGGGGAGAAGCTCTTCCAGATACTGAAAAACAACCCCAATACATCGAAGATACCCTTTCTTTTCATATCCGATACGCATCAGGAGATAAGGGGTTTCAGAACAGGCACAGACATATTCCTTACAAAGCCCTTCCAGTGGGAGGAGCTCTACGAGAGCATAAGACAGGCCATCACATTCGGAAGAGAAAGGACATCCATAGGAGACAAGGAGATACAGGGAAACCTCTCACAGATGTCCCTTGTGGACCTTCTGCAGGTGCTCCACTTTAACAAGAAGGAGGGAGAGCTCGTTGTAACCTCTCCAGAGGGTGAGAGCGGTATAATATACATAAAAGACGGCCAGCTCTACAACGCAATACTTGGAGAGATAGAAAAGGAGAAGGCCCTTTTCAGGCTCATCACATGGAAGGACGGCACCTTTGAGTTCAGGCCAAAGCCCGTAAACATCCCCCAGAGGCTGGGCTCCACCACGGGAAACCTCATAATGGAGGGGGTACGCCAGATAGATGAGTTCGAGAAGGCAAAACACCTTTTCCCTCACAGGGACTCCCTTCTTAAAACCAGGGTAAACACCGCAACACTTCCAAAGGGGCTTAAGCCCATAATATACGAGATACTCTTCCTTGTGGAGTATTACCCCCGGGTGGGAGACCTCGTGGACCACTGCTCCTTTCCTGACTACGAGGTCTACACCACCCTGATGAGTCTTATAAACAGGCGTATACTCGTTGAGGTAAAGAGAATAAAGGAGGAAAGGGAGTTCTCAGAGGAGTTCGTCTCTCCAACCCTTGCCATAAGGATAAAGGAGAAGGTCATAAACAGATGGTCTGACATGCTGAGTGTTAACTCCGGGAAGGTGTTTGTGGTTGCCACCTCGGATGTGCTCGTAAAGGAGTTTCTGCTTGCCTGCAAGAATCTGCCCGACTTTCACATAAACAAGATACTTCTTTCAACCAATGGCGAGGAGCCACTGCTCGGTGATGTGGGTGAGCTGAGGCTCTACGGTGGTATGGACATAGTACTGTTTTCCATACCACCTGTAAGGAACATGATGCCCCTTATAAAGGCCTTCTCAAACAACCTCATAGGGCTTGTCATGCTCTGGGATGAGCAGACCGAGGAGAAGATAGCCCATCTCATGGAGACAAGAAAGGAGATTCTCTCCACAAGGTCTGTGCCTGTGCTCTATGTCTACGGGGATAAAAAACCCCTTAAGAGCTCAACCATACTCAAATACAGAACCCTCTTCAACATGGCAGAGGATGAGGTGGTCTTTCCCCTTTACGGTAAGAAGACCTCTGTCCACAGGCTCTTCAAAACCCTCTTCGATAGCCTTACGAGAAAAGACTATACCCAATGATAGACCTTCACACCCATACGCTTCTTTCAGATGGCGAGCTTCTTCCAGCAGAACTCATCGTAAGGGCAATGGCAAATGGTTACACTGCCATGGCGATTACCGACCATGTGGACGATACCAACCTTGATGAGGTTGTAGAAAGGCTCTTAGAGGTAAAGAAGAACCACGGCTGGAAGGATTTCACCCTTATAGCAGGGGTTGAGCTCACCCACATAAGGCCTGAAAGGATAGCTACCCTTACAGAGAGGGCAAGAAGCCTCGGGGCAGGGCTTGTGGTCTGCCACGGAGAGACCCTCGTTGAGCCCGTTCCCAGGGGAACAAACCTTGCAGCCATAGACGCAGGTGTTGACATACTGGCACATCCAGGGCTCGTTACAGAAGAGGAATGCAGACTTGCGGTAAAAAGGGGTGTGCTCTTTGAGCTTTCTGGAAGAAAGGGGCACAGCCTTGCCAACGGACATGTCGCAAGCATGGCAAGAAGGTTTGGTGTGGGGCTTGTGTTCAACACCGATGCACACAGCCCCTCAGACCTTGTGACAGAACAGATGGCAACAAAGATACTTAAAGGAGCAGGACTCACAGATGAAGAGTGCGAAAGGGTATGGGAGAATGCCAGAAGGCTTGTGGAAAGGGCTGGTTAGTTCTGTTCTCGCAACAGCCCTTATCATACCACAGCTTGTGCACGCAGGCTGGAACACCTCTCTGCACGATTTTCAGCGCACAAACCACCTGCCCCGTAAGGAGAGCTTTGTTCCTGAAACCATCTGGCAGTATTCCACAACAAGTGTATTCTACAGGATGAAGCGCAGAAGTGTGCCCTCTGTCGCAGGCCCTGTAATACACAGGGGCATTCTCTACGAGGGCACCCCGCAGGGAAGACTCCTTGCCATAGAGCTTTCAGAACGCAGAACACTCTGGAGTTTCAGCGCCCCGTACGGCATAGATGCACCTGCAACCGTGGTGGATGGACTGGTGTGTGTGGCAACCACTGGAGGCACACTTCACTGCCTTGAGAGCAAAACAGGCAGGGAACTCTGGAGGTTCCAGGCAACATCAGAGATACTGGCAAGCCCTGTAATAGAGGAGGACAGGGTATACATAAGCTCTGCATCTGGCAGGGTGTACGCACTGTCACGCTACACAGGGCAGAAGCTCTGGAGCTACAGACACAGAAGCGCACACTATGTACTGCCCCGACTCAGAACTTCTCCTGCAGTGGGCAAAAAAAGGGTGTTTGTGCTCTTTCCCGATGGCTGGCTTGTCGCACTTGATAAAAAAACAGGCAGAGAACTGTGGAAAAAGGAACTCTTCAGGCTGGATGAGGCCCTCACACTCGCACAGGCAAGAAGAACACCGGCGGTTGAGGGCGGTACACTCTATGTGCTTGACAGAAAGGGAAGGCTTCTTCTTTTAAGCGTTGAGGACGGAAAAGAGCTCGACAGATACCCCGTAGCAGGGCTTGTGGACTTCTCTGTCAGTCCCAGAAGGCTCTATGTTGCCACTGCAAGAAGGATTATGGCTGTGGAGAGTTCAACAGGCAGGCTTCTGTGGCAGAGAACATTAAAGGAGGAAAAGAGCATATACTCCATACTCTCAACAGAGAGGTATGTGGTGGTAATATCAGATGAGGAGAAAAGAAGGTTAAGCCTTTCCAAGAAGAAGAGAACCAAAACAGTGGGTGGTATAGACATCCTGGATGCACAGACTGGAAGAATAATCTGGTCTGACAGTGTTGCCCACAGGGTGCGCGCCCGGGGTGCACTTGATGGCAACTACCTTGCTGTGGTTACCACAAAGGGAAGGCTCGTTGTGGTAAGCCCCGCACTCAAGAGATGACCGAAAGACTCAATATAGTCTTCCTCTGGCACATGCATCAACCCCTCTACAAGGACCCCTTTACAGAAGAATACACCCTTCCCTGGGTGAGACTGCACGGCACAAAGGACTACTACGATATGGTGGCACTGCTGGAGGAGTTTCCCACCATACACCAGACATTCAACCTTGTGCCCTCACTTCTTCAGCAGATAGTGGAATACGAGAAGGGCACCGCAAGGGATGTCTGGCAGAGGCTGAGTCTTAAGCCTGCAGAAAGGCTTGAAAGAGACGAGAAGCTCTTCATCCTCAAACACTTCTTCAGGGCACATCCCGAAACCATGATAAAACCCCTTCCACGCTACAGCGAGCTTTTAAGAAAGTTTAAGTTTTCAAAGACCCCATCAGGTGCACTCGAAAGATTCACCACACAGGATTACCTTGACCTGCAGGTGCTCTTTAACCTTGCATGGATAGACCCCTGGTTGAGACACTCTGACAGAGAGCTTGATGCACTCACCCGCAAGGGAAGAAACTACACAGAGGAGGATAAAAGAACACTCTTTGAAAGGGCACAGCGGATTGTATCAGCCATAATCCCAAAATACAGGCAGATGCTTTCAAGGGGCATTGTGGAGCTTATTACTTCTGCCCTGTACCATCCAATTCTGCCACTTCTCTGTAATACAGAGGTTGCAAGGGAGTGCTCTCCACAGATAGAGCTTCCCGCAAGGAGATTTGCCTATCCAGAGGATGCAAGGGTGCAGATAGAGCGTGCTATTGAATACCACAGGGAGCTTTTTGGAAGCCCCCCACAGGGTATGTGGCCACCTGAAGGTGCGGTAAGCCAGACCGCAGTCTCGCTTATAAAGATGGCAGGCATACGATGGACCGCAACAGACGAGGCAATCCTGTCTCTTTCAAAAGGTCTTCCTGTTGTAAGGGACAGAGATGGCAACCCGAGGGATACATTCCTCTATCGCCCCTATGAGCTTGAAACCCCGCATGGAGGGATAACCGTGTTCTTCAGAGACAGGGTGCTCTCAGACCTCATAGGGTTTGAATACAGGGGCATGGATACTGAAAGGGCGGTTGAGGACTTCATAAAGAGGCTTACCCACATACACTCACTCGTGGGCTCGCCATCAGCACATGTGGTCACCATAATACTTGATGGAGAGAACGCATGGGAGTACTACCGTGAGGATGGCAGACCCTTTCTCACACTCCTCTACGAGCGCCTTTCAGGCTCAACCATGTTCAGATGTACCACACCCTCAGAGCTTCTTGACTCCGGTATCGAAACAGAGAAACTCGGTGCCATACACAGTGGCTCCTGGATAAACCACAACTTTAACATCTGGATAGGCCACAGAGAGGACAACACCGCCTGGCAGATGCTTGCAGACGCAAGGAAAACCCTGAAGGAATGCTCGGAGGAGGGCCTGCCAGAGGACAAACTGAGGCACGCAATGGAAGAGCTCTACATCGCAGAGGGCAGTGACTGGTTCTGGTGGTATGGGGATGAACACTCATCCCTCGATGAGGAGGAGTTTGACAGACTCTTCAGGGCCCACATAGAGCGGGCATACAGGATTCTTGAAAGAGAGCCACCCCAGGATGTAAGGGTGCCAATAATATCTCGCTACAGGATGGTAAGACCCGGAAGACCTCCCACAGGCTTTATAGAACCCGTTATAGACGGAAGAATAACAAGCTACTATGAATGGCTCTATGCAGGAAGAACTGAGCAGACGGTGCAGGGCTCTGCCATGCATTACGCAGAGGAGGGGGTCCTCAAGGAGCTCTTCTTTGGGTTCAACCTTGAGAAACTGTTCCTGAGGGTGGACTTTCAGAGAAGACCACCTGAGAGTTTCTCCATGGGGTTTGTATTCGTTGAGCCATGCTACATGGCCCTTGAGTTAGAGGTTGAAAGAGGGGGGTGCAGGGCACTCTTTTACAGGGAGGGTGAGGAGAATCCGGTTGAGGTGGATACAGCTGGTGCAGGAGATGTGGTGGAGGTCGCTCTGGAGTTCGGGCTTCTGGGTGTAAGGGCCAAGGACAGGCTGGGCCTTTTCGTTGAGTTCAGAGACGAAAAATATGAGAGACTACCGGCAAAGGGATTTGTTATAATAGAGGTTCCTTCAGAAGACTTTGAGGCAAGACACTGGACGGTGTAGCCCTATGGACAGACTCACCCCTGCAATGAGACAGTACATGGAGATCAAGGCACGCTACGAGGATGCCATACTGTTTTTTCGCATGGGAGACTTCTATGAGATGTTCTTTGAGGATGCCCGTATTGCGTCAAGGGTGCTGGGCATTGCCCTTACATCCCGCGATAGAGAAAGAAAGATTCCCATGTGCGGGGTGCCATATCATGCGGTACAGTCCTACATAGCAAAGCTCATAAAAGAGGGCTACAAGGTTGCCATATGCGAGCAGGTGGAAGACCCCAGGGATGCAAAGACCATTGTCAGAAGAGAGGTGGTGAGGGTTGTA
Source organism: bacterium (assembly GCA_027017505.1). GTDB lineage: Bacteria > Desulfobacterota > GWC2-55-46 > GWC2-55-46 > DRQE01 > DRQE01. Next base: position 3,512 of record JALUQR010000103.1, on the reverse strand, counting down.
ACCCCTGGCACGGTGCTCGAAGATGAGATGCTCGAGGCCTCAAAACCCAACTACATTGCGTCAGCCCTCTGGAACAGAAAAAAAGGCGGGCTTGCCTTCATGGAGCTCTCAACAGGGGAGTTCAAACTCACAGAGTTTGAAGAACCAGGCGAGCTTGCAGATGAGCTTGAAAGGCTCGAGCCATCTGAGCTCTTACTGCCAGATGAGAAGATGAAAGAGCTCATATTCTCTGGCAGAGACTCCCGTACAGAGGGGCTCAACATAACCTATGTTGGCACCTCCTGCTTCAGCCACGATGGTGCACAGAGGCTACTTACCGAACACTTCGGGGTTGCCACACTTGATGGGTTTGGCTGTGCGGGTATGGAAGAGGCCATAAAGTGTGCAGGTGCACTGCTCAGGTATGTGAAGGATACCCACAGGTCAGGCCTGGGACACATAAAAAGGTGCACACCCTACAGAAGAGAACAGCAACTATTCATGGATGCATCCACACAGAGAAACCTGGAACTTTTCTGCAATCTGCGAAACCTCTCAAGGGATGGAACCCTCATATCCGTGCTCGATGAGACATCCACCGCAATGGGTGGTAGAAGGCTAAGACAGTGGCTTCGTGCACCACTTGTGGACCCATCCCAGATAAGGCTTCGCCTTGATGCGGTGGAAGAGCTCGTTGAAAGGGCAATCGAAAGAGAGGAGATAAGAAAGCTTCTTTCCGCTGTCTACGATGTGGAAAGGCTTACAGCAAGGCTCTCAACAGGCTACATAACACCGCCTGAGCTACTCTCGCTCAAACACTCGCTTGAGGTTGTAAGAGAGCTTAAAACCCTTCTTGAAAGCTTTTACACACAGCTTATCCACGGCATACACCTTTCCCTTGACCCTGTGGACGAGGCAATAGGGCTTATAGCCAGTGCCATTGCGGATGAGCCACCATCGCACACCCGCGATGGCGGGTTCATAAAGGAGGGATACTCAGAAGAGCTCGATGAGCTGAGAAGGATAGGCACCGGTGGCAAGGACTGGATAGCCAGGCTCGAGAGCAGGGAAAGACAGAGAACAGGCATACCCACACTCAAGGTGGGCTACAACAGGGTGTTTGGCTACTACATAGAGGTTACGAAGGCAAACCTTGCAAATGTGCCTTCTGATTACATAAGGCGTCAGACCCTCGTTAATGCAGAGCGATTTGTAACCCCTGAGCTTAAGGAATGGGAGTCAAAAATCCTGGGAGCAGAACAGAGGGCAAAGGGGCTTGAATCAGAGCTCTACACAGAGCTTCTCTGCAGACTCAGGGAATACATACCAAGGCTACAGAACACCGCAGAGCTTATTGCAACCCTTGATGTGCTTGTGGGCTTTGCCACCATAGCAGATGACAGGGGCTATACAAAGCCAGAGGTAAACACAGACGATGCCATAATCATAGAGGAGGGCAGACACCCTGTGGTGGAGCTTTCCACCCAGGAGGGATTCGTTGCAAATGACACGCTTCTTGACCTTAAGGAAAATCAGATACTCATAATCACTGGGCCAAACATGGCTGGAAAGTCCACCTATCTGAGGCAGGTGGCCCTCATAGTGATAATGGCCCAGATGGGCTCGTTTGTGCCTGCCAGGAGTGCCACCATAGGTGTTGTGGACAGAATATTCACCAGAATAGGTGCATCCGATGAGCTCACAAGGGGGCAGAGCACCTTCATGGTGGAGATGAGTGAGACCGCAAACATCCTTAACAATGCTACCCCGCGCAGTCTCATCATACTCGATGAGATAGGAAGGGGCACTGCAACATTTGACGGGCTGAGCATTGCCTGGGCAGTTGCAGAATACCTGCACGATAACCCCAGGGTCAGGGCAAAGACACTCTTTGCAACCCATTATCACGAGCTCACAGAGCTTTCCTTGACAAAGGAGAGGGTCAAAAATTATAATATGGCGGTCAGGGAATGGCAGGGCAGGGTGGTGTTCCTGAGGAAGATACTTCCAGGGGGTGCCAGCGGTAGCTACGGCATACAGGTTGCAAGGCTTGCAGGACTTCCAGAAGAGGTGGTGGAAAGGGCAAAGGAGATTTTAAAAAACCTGGAGCAAACAGAACTTACCGAAAAGGGCGAGCCAAGGCTTTCCCGACCGCATAAGCCCGCAGACACGAAGGCACAGCTCAACCTTCCGAACCTCTTTAAGCCCTCTGAAGACCCTGTAAAAAGAGAGCTCAAAAGGGTGGATGTAAACCACATCACCCCTGTAGAGGCACTGAATATACTGGAAAGGCTCAAAAAACTGGCAGATGAAAAAAGGGATTAAACACCACATATCCCTGTTTCTCATACTATCCGTGCTCCTTACAGCAGGGCCTGCACATGCAATGGTGCAGGTAAAGGGGGTGAGATACTGGTCTTCAAAGAACTACACCAGGGTTGTGGTGGACCTCGATGGCAGACCCTCCTACACATACAGGCTCCTCAGGAAAGACCCCTCCATAGGCAAACCACCCCGACTGTATGTGGACATAAAGGGCGCTGTCCTTAACAGCCACATGAAAAAGGTTGTGCCCATAGACGATGGTCTGCTCATGAGGGCAAGGGTGGGGCAGTATCGTAAAGATACTGTAAGGGTGGTGCTGGATATAAAGAGTATTGCATCTTACAAGGTGTTTCACCTGTACAATCCCCACAGGATAGTGATAGATGTAAGGGGAGAGGGAAGGAAAGAAAGAAGGGAAGTTCTGAGGGCACACCGTGCGGGAAAGCCCCACAGGGGACTTGTCATAGTGATAGACCCTGGACACGGTGGCAAAGACCCTGGTGCCATAGGCAGAAGGGGGCTTAAGGAAAAGGATGTAACACTTAAGATTTCAAAACTTCTCAGATGGGAGCTGAAAAAACGGCTTAAGTCCTCAAAGATAGTGCTCACAAGAGACAGGGATGTGTACATACCACTTGAGGAAAGAACCGCCATAGCCAACAGTGCTGATGCGGATATATTCGTCTCGGTGCATGTTAATGCGAGCTACAGAAGAACCGCACAGGGTGTGGAGACCTATTATCTTGGCTCAACACAGGACGAGGACGCCCTGCGTGTTGCTGCAAGGGAGAACGCCACAACCACAAAGGAGACCACAGAGATACTCCAGTACATACTGAAAGACCTTGAGCGAAGCGGTAATCAGCAGGAGTCCATACGCCTTGCAGGACTCGTGCAGGAAAGCCTGGCAGGAAGGCTTAAGAAAAGATACAGGGATGTAAAAAGCAACGGCATAAAGGGTGCCCTGTTCTATGTGCTCGTAAACTGCGATATGCCGAGCATCCTCGTTGAGGTCTCGTTCATAACAAACCCCAGGGATGAGAGAAGACTGCGCAGTGCCACCTACTTAAGGGAGATTGCCCGTGGCATAGCGGATGGTATAATAAGATACCTGAACGGGGAGAAGACCTGATGGAAGGCCTGCACTCCATAGTGGACTCTCCACTGGGACATGCCCATGCCCTCAGAGAGTATCTAAACCAGATGGA
>JALUQR010000102.1 GCA_027017505.1 bacterium | reverse complement strand
TATTTTATAACAACTTGCAAGCAAAAAATTTCTCAATCCCCTTTTATATCAAGCAGTTTCTGAATGTCTGCTGTAAGAGGTAACAGCCCTTTTAAGCCCCATCCACAGAAGAAGCGAGACAACAAATATAACGGAAAGCAACACATACTTTACCGCAATGGTTACAGCAAACCCCTTTTCCACCATCTCTTCAATTTCAGAGCCCTCTGCTATCCTGAGCCCCGCACCGATGATGGCCACCACAAGGGTGGCTGTGAAGACCCTTCTGAGTCTTCTGTAAAGGTAGAGTATGAGTCCTGTTGAGTCCTCTGTTCCCTGGGGCAGATACCTTGCAACAGCGTACATGAAGAGTGCGGTAACGAATACCATGGATATGAACATATCGTTGAAGTAGTTGTTGAGCATCATGAGAAGCTCTTTTGTCATCTGGCCTTTCTCCTGTTCATAGAAGTGGTGTGTGCACCCCGCCTGCGAAACCTATTCCACCAAAGAGTATTATTATGGTTATCACCGATACTATTGCGAGGTATATGAACCTTCTGCCCTTCCAGCCGTATGTAACCCTCAGGTGTATGACCAGTGCATATACCAGCCAGGATATAAGGCTCCATGTCTCTATCGGGTCCCATGCCCAGTATCTGCCCCACAGCCCGTATGCCCATATGGCACCTGAGCCGAGCATCACTATGTGGGCTATAAACCCGTAGACTATGAGTTTGAATGTAACATCTTCTAGTGTCTCTGTGGATGGAAGCAGTTCTGAGAGCCAGCTGTGTGTGTTTTTTCTCATTGCCCTGTCCTTAAGAAGGTAGAGTATACCTGTGCCTGCTGCTATGTGGTAGGAGCCGTATGTGAGCCATCCGAAGCCCACATGTATCCAGAGCCATCCGCTCTGGTATGGTGGTGGAAGGGGCTGTAGCTGTTTGGAGCTCATAAGCCCGTAGCCGAGCATAAGCAGGGCAAACCCGCTTGCTATAAGGCCTGTAACCTTGAGTCCCCTGCTACCCCTGAGGACTGAAAGATATATGGCCATAACAAACCATGAGCCTGCCAGTGCGTGCTCGAACCTCCAGAGAACAGGTGGATGGCCTGACTCAACCCATCTTATGGCTATTGTCAGGGTGTGCACCACGAAGGCCACCACACTTAACAGCCAGGCCTTCTCCACCGCACCCTTTCTGTTGAACACAAGACCTGTAAGAAAGAGCACAAACCCTGCAAGGTAGAGCACTATTGCAACCCACAGCACCGCTGTGTTAATCCCGCCCACGGATAGCCTCCCTCAGCCTTTTAACCCTTCTGTGGCTTTGCACCCATATGTAGATCCCGTAGATGGTGATAGCCACAAGCACAATGTGTTTTACTATGAGCACCGGTATCTGCACCCTGCCCGCACCCTCAACCCACTCGAACCAGCTGTATGTGAAAGACCTCACAATGCCTGCCATAAGAAGCAGTACGAACACAACCACGGTTACATGTAGCATTGCAGGATAAACACCCACAGTCCATCTTCTTATGTTATCATCGTTTCTCTCCGCATAGCCCACAAGAAGATGAACAGCATATGTGGCAATCACTATGAATGCGGTTGCAAGGTCATGAAACAGGTTGTTGAGCATCACGAGCACCGGTATCATGCGACATACCCCTTTTTCGGCAGAGGTACATATCGCAGAAGCAGTCCCGAGACTATCATAATCCAGCCTGCAAAGACAAGGTAGTAGGATGGGTCTTTCGTTATCTCCACCTCCACAACGGGCTTAAGTTCTCTGAACTCGAGTGTCATTCCCTGGAAGGTTGCCTTCTCGCCCACCCTGAGAACCCCCTTCCATATGTCTCTAAACGGGTCTTTCTTTGTTGCCACCTTTATGCCGAAGGCAGGGTCTCTGGGTATGAGCGAGAGTGTGCGATAGGTTCTACCCTTTCTGTACACATCGGGAAAGAACCTTGTGTAGAGTATGAGCCCTGCCTCGGGTATCTCGAAGGAGTCCTCCTGCGAGGTTATGTTTGACAGCCTTACCATTGCATCGAAGATAACCTTTCCCCTTTGGTCTGTGAGCACGAACCTTGGGGTAAGGTATCCCCTTGAGAGGAGAAGCTGGAAGCCATCTATGAATGCGGGTTCATTCACCCTTATGGTCTCATCCTCTGCCAGAACTCCCCGTTCACTCATGTGTCCCACGGTTATCTCTGCGATGTGCTCCACGGGGAATCTCCCCTCCCTGTACTTTGTCTCGTGTCTGTTGAGTCTGAAGTAGACGAAACCATGCGGTGGGGCAAGGGGTGTGTGTTCAACGAAGAAGAAGTCCCTGTTGGATACATCCACATGCACATCCTCTGGCAGTATCACGACCGCATAGAATCTTGAAAGCGGGCTCACTATGGCAGCTATTATTATGACTATCATACCCAGGTGAAACACCACAGAGCCCCAGAACCTCAACCCCCTTGTGGTGGTTGAAAGAAACCTTTTGGACACACACACCACAAGGCTTAAAAGCAGTGACGCTGGTACAAGCAGAAGCCAGTGTGAATATAGCTCAGGGTATCTGCTCCAGACAAACAGTATCAGGATGGACAGCCCCAGAAGCAGTATGGCAAACCCTCTTGACGCAAGAAAGCCCAGAACATTCATGGCACTACTTTTTCATCCCCCTGGGAAGCCCCCTTCAGTCTGTGCTCTATCTCTTCCACCCTGTCCACTACCCATCCCCTGTCTTCTTCCATTATCAGATGGTATCGCATCCTGTAGTGTATGTGTTTCAGTGGCTCGACCACCTCACCTGTTCTTCGGTTTATCCAGCGGTAGGACCAGTCCTCCGCTGTTTCCACCGTTGCCCTTCTGCCATCCACACTTATCCCTTGAAACACAAGCCTGTGTAGCTTTGCCTCCATAACCTGGTCTGACTGAAGGTAGGATGACACTATTATACCCACCCTTCGCAGTTCATCTGCTGATGTTACCTCTCTCAGGGTGTGGTATATCTGTCTTCCGTAGGCATCTATAAGTGCGTAGTTGTATCTTGTGACCACCCTTTTGAGCATGTCCTCGGCTGTGTGCTGACCATTCTCTACAGAACAGCCTGAAATGGCCAGAAGTATGAGGATGAGTATGTGTGCGGGTTTTAACCTCATAATCTATGGCATCCACCGTTTAGAAGGGATAATACCACAATCCTCACATGAAAGCACAAAAAAGCCCCAAAGCCTTATCACCGAAGACTCTGAGGCGACATCACCTCTCTTTAACACTCTGTACCCATCATTTCAGTAGTTATTATAAGCCAGATGTAACCGCAAGGTCAAGAAAGACACAGCATTTGAGGGCCAGTTGATGGTTTACTTTCTGTGGTTTAAAAAATTTCAAAAAAACTCTTGACAGGGTGGGGGAGATGGTATATATAAAAAGACTAAAAAGGTCTTAAATATCTTGTAGTCATGTTCAGATTGAGCAAGGGTGCAGAATATGCCATACGCGGTATGCTTCACCTTTCCCTTCAGCCAAAGGGCAAGGTGACATACATAGATGAGATTGCCTCTGCCCAGGGCGTGCCCAAGGCATATCTTGCAAAGATATTTCAGTTTCTGTCGAAGAAGGGGTTTCTCAAGTCCACACGCGGTGCAGGCGGTGGGTTCATGCTGGCAAAAGACCCTGCAAAGATAACCCTTCTGGATGTCATAGAGGCAATGGAGGGTCCCATACATCTTAACGACTGTCTCATCCACAGGGACTTCTGCGAGAGGGTTGACACCTGTCCTGTACACGATGTGTGGAGGGACGCACAGGAGAAGTTCCTCGAAAGCCTCTCTGCCTGCACATTTGAAAAACTCGCAAGTTCTCCAAAACTGAAAAAAGAAAAGAAGACAAAGAGAAGGTAAAACTCTTTTGTATAGAGATACCGCAGGAAACACTACAGGAAAGGGGGCTAAGTTATGAATCTAAAAAGGATAAATTTAATCCTATTAGTCCTGTTATCTCTGTCTCTCCTCACCCCCGCGGTTGCAGTCACAGACCCCGTGAACGCTGGCAGGAGGGTCTATGAAAAGTACTGCGTTGGATGCCATGGCGAGCGTGGTGACGGCAAGGGAAGAGGAACAGGGCTTCTGGTGGTAAAACCCAGGGACTTCA
>JALUQR010000101.1 GCA_027017505.1 bacterium | reverse complement strand
GGGTTTCCCTCAATAAGCGGGATGGAGCTCATGCAGAAGTTCGAAGAACACGCACGCAAGTTTGGCCTTGAGATAGTAATGGCAGAGGTAAAGGATGTGGTCTTTCAGGATGAGCTAAAGATAGTTAAGACCTCAAAGGGAGATTACACCACAAAGGCTGTGATTGTAGCAACAGGTGCCAAGCCTAAAAGACTGGGTGTACCAGGCGAAAGGGAGTTTACAGGCAAGGGGGTCTCCTATTGTGCGACCTGTGATGGCCCGTTCTTCCGCGGTAAGGATGTGATGGTCGTAGGTGGTGGAGATACCGCCACAAAGGAGGCGGTGTTCCTGGCAAAGCTTGCAAGAAGGGTATATGTGGTACACCGCAGGGACCAGCTCCGGGCAGAAAAGATACTCCAGGAAAGGGCACTTAACACAGAAAACATAGAGTTTCTCTGGAGCCACATTCTAAAAGAGATAAGGGGTGAGAAGTTCGTTGAAGAGGCTGTTGTTGAGGACCTCAAAACAGGCAGACTAAGGACAGTAAAGGCAGAGGGGATATTCATCTTTGTAGGAATAAACCCCACAACGGACTTCATAGATGTGGAAAAGGACGAGCGTGGTTTTATAAAGACCACAGGCAGGATGGAGACCTCCAGGCCTGGAGTATTCGCAGCAGGCGATTGCACCACCACCCCGCTTCTACAGGTTGCAACCGCGGTTGGAAACGGTGCGATAGCTGCATACGAGGCAGAAAAATACATAGAAGGGTTTGAGCTTGAAAGATGAGACCCCTTGTTATATCCATAGGTGGCAATGCCATCGTAAGGAAGGGCGAGAAGGGCTCCACAGAGGATGAGCTTGAAAACCTGAGGCTCATATTCAGCGAGCTTGCAGGGCTCATTACAGACACCCCCGTGGTCATAACCCATGGAAACGGGCCCACCGTGGGTGAGATACTTTTAAGAAGCGAGCTCTCAAAACACAGGGTGCCACCACTGCCACTTTACATGTGCGATGCCCACAGCCAGGCAGAGGTGGGCCTTCTCATCCAGCAGACCCTCCATAACGAGCTCTCAAAGATCGGGGTTAAAAGACAGTCAGTAACCCTTGTAACACAGGTGGTGGTTGAAAGAAACGATGCGTCCTTTTCAAGACCTGAAAAGCCCATAGGGCTTTTCTACTCAGAGCAGGAGGCAGAAAGACTCTCGAAGGAATATGGCTGGCAGATGCGTGAGGACAGCCAGCGTGGATACAGAAGGGTGGTGCCGTCTCCACTGCCCCGAAGGGTTGTGGAGATGGATATAATAAGGGCACTTGTGGAGAGTAACATCATAGCCATATGTGGTGGCGGAGGCGGGGTGCCAGTTGTGGAAGAGAACGGAATACTTAAAGGCATTGATGCGGTGGTGGACAAGGACCGCACCACAACCCTTATTGCAAACGGGGTGTCTGCAGAGCGTATAATAAACATAACCCAGATAGATGCGGTCTATCTCGATTTTGGAGGCCCGAACCAGCGAAGGGTGGACATCATGACCGTTGAGAAGGCCGAGGAGTATCTTAAAAGGGGTGAGTTTCAGCCAGGAAGTATGGCACCAAAGGTGGAAAGCGCCATAGAGTTTATAGACGCAGGTGGCAGTGAGGTGCTCATAACCTCTCCTTGGTCCATAGGCACCGCCCTTTCAGGACTTTCGGGCACAAGGATAATTCCCTGAAAGGCTTCAGCAGGTACACTCTGAAGAGGGCCTGCCACAGCCCTTGCACACACCATTCTCTATGGGTGCACCACACTTTTTACAGGGCTCACATCCACAGGTCTGACACATACCCCACACCCCCCTCCATAAAAGATATTCAGGGGCCTTCTAAATTAATGCCACAAAAAAGGGGAAAATCAAGTAACAGAGGATACATGGCCTGTTTCTTACGCAGAATTGTTTACACCTCTATCTGCATGCCATCGTAGGCAAACTCCACACCCTCTGGAAGGTCTTTTGAATGGGTTGTGTAGTCCACAGAGTGGCTCAGGTGGGTGAGCACAGTTCTTTCCGGAGAGAGCCTTTCTGAAAGCTCTATGGCCTGGGCGATGGTGAAGTGTGTTGGATGGGGTTTTTCACGCAGTGCCCCTATTATGAGAAGCCTTATGCCCTCAAGGAGCTTCAGAGACTCAGGGGGCACGGAACTGCAGTCTGTAATGTAGGCAACATCCTCTATCCTGTAGCCCAGTATGGATAGGTTTCCGTGAAGGACCTCCACGGGAACAACCCTTATGTCCATAATCTTTCGTGGGGAGTCTATGATGTGCAGTGTGAGCCGTGGCTTCCAGCTGTTTGTGGCATTCTCGGAGAATATGTAGCGGAACATGCCCTTTATTCTTCTTATGGTATCCTGGTTTCCGTAGCATGGTATGGAGGAGTGCTGTAACAGGTTGAATATCCTGAGTTCGTCTATGCCGTGTATGTGGTCTGCATGTGGATGGGTGAAAAGGACCGCATCAATCCTCTCTATGTGGTTGGCAAGGCACTGTGCCCTCAGGTCTGTGGATGTATCCACAAGAAGGTTACACCCCTTTACCTGAAATAGGGCGGATGTCCTTGTGCGCCTGTTTCTGGGGTCTTCAGATGTGCACACACTGCAATGGCAACCTATAACAGGCACACCCGTGGAGGTACCACAACCGAGTATGGTTATCTTCATAAGAGGGGCTTGCCACTATTCCTGATATTCACCAACCACAGGGAGTTCTTCGAGCACCTCCTCGCCATGGGGTGCATCCTCAAGGTATTCCGTAAGGTCACACCCTGTGGGATGTTCAAAGTGCATGCCCTCTGTAAAGAGAGGGCTGTCTGTGGCATCGTATACCTTACCCCTGTACGCAAAGTATATGGGTTTAGAGGGGTCACTGCCGTTGTACTGTTCGAGTTCTTCCTTTGTGAACCTCTTCATGGTTATAAAATATAAAACGGATAGGGGATGAATGTCAACACAAATACAGCTATTGTGAATATGCTTATGAAGAGTCTCTTTCTGTCAAGTGGCACACAGGGGTCCACCACTGGTGGATGCCACACGCCTATTATGGTAACGAGCAGTGCCCAGAGTATCCATCCATGCCAGGTGAGAAGCCCTAAGGCAACGAGCACCACGGTCATAAGCCTTGATATGGCAAAGTGGGTTCTGCCGAAAAGTGCGTATATGAGGTGTCCACCATCGAGCTGGCCTATGGGCAGAAGGTTAAGAGATGTTACGAAAAATCCTATCCAGCCTGCAAAGGCCACGGGATGAAGATACAGCTCGTAGCCCTCCCGGGTTTCTCCCACAACGAGTCTGCTTAAAAGCTCGAATATAAGAGATGAGCCAAGCCCCAGGACAGGCTCCTCGGGTGTGGGCATGACCTCCGATAGGGAGAGCCCTATTATGGTCACCCCTATTGCAGCAAAGAACCCTGTAAGAGGGCCTGCAGCACCTATGTCCACAAGTGCCCGTTTTGTTGCTATAGGCGAGCGCATCTTTATTACCGCCCCGAAGGTGCCTATCATCGGCGGGATTGGCGGGGCGGGTATGAAAAATGGCGGGGTTACATCCACCCTGTGGTATCTTGCTGCAAAGTAGTGGCCCAGTTCATGGGTGCCAAGGATAAACAGCAGGGACGCAGAAAACGGTAGCCCCGTGAGAATCTGCCACGGGTCTTCCAGTATGTGGGCACCCTCGTAGAGGGCACCAGCGGTCATGGTGGTGAGCACCGTTAAGATGAACAGTATCAGCGGAACTATTATACCCCTGCGTTTCATAAAAGAAGTTTTGGGACTTTACATGAAGTAGACTTACCCAGTATAATAGTATTTTGGAAGATTACAAGAACTTTTCTCACCAGGAGGTATGTGGCTGTGAAGAGAAGAAAGGCGGTTGCCCTTCTTTCAGGCGGGCTGGACTCAACACTTGCGGTAAAGCTCATACTTGAGCAGGGTATAGAGGTGTATGCGCTCAACTTCACCTCTGCCTTCTGCACCTGTAACTCGGGGCGCAGACACGCAAAGGAGGGCACACACCAGGGTGGTGGATGCAAGAGTGAGGCACGCAGGGTTGCCGAAAAGTTCGGCATACCCATAAAGGTCATGGTAAAGGGGCTCGACTACATTGATATCGTGAGGAACCCCAAGTACGGCTACGGCAAGGGTATAAACCCCTGTGTGG
>JALUQR010000100.1 GCA_027017505.1 bacterium | reverse complement strand
ACCTTATGACCTCTTCAAGCTGTTCGTCTGTCTTTGTGGACATAAATGAGGCATCTGTGTGGTCTCTGGGATTTATGCTCATATCAGGGGTGGAATTTATCCCATCTCCTCTGCCATCCTCACCATGACACTGACTGCACCAGCGCAGATACAGCGCTCTGCCATACTCAATATCCTCAATAGCCACAGAAGGTGCGGGTGTAAGCCACACAAACAGCACAACCACAACAACAGGAATGTATCCTGAATAACACACCATGGGAAACCCTAAATAACTAAATTACTCCAAATCCACCGGGATTGTCAAATAATTTAATAACTACCCAGATGGGTAGTTGAACCAGTTGCTGAAAGTATTTTAAAATATTTTAATGGGTTAGAACTATTCACGGCTGGATAGTTCAGCGGGGTTATGTAAGCCCCTTTCTGGAAGTCTGTTAAGGATTTCCGGGAAGGGGCTTTTGTTTTGCAACTTTGAGACCACAGCAGGGTGATAGAGGTGAGGTTTGGGTCTGGCATCGTTGCCATGGTGTGTGTTTTTTTGCTCGCTGTTGAGCAGGATGCAGGGGCTGTCCACAAGGGTGCAGGACCTCTTGTCTGTGGCAGTTGCCACACCATGCACAACAGCCAGGGAGGTTCTTCAGCAAGTCCTGACAATCTTGGAGGCACAGCAGGTGGTTCCATAGTGCTTTTAAGGGGAGATGTAACGAGCCGTAGTCAGATACACAAGCTGTGTCTTGAGTGTCATGCATCGAACGGTAGTCTTGCCACTGTAAAGCATCCACCGCAGGATGTGGAGGCTCCCAAGGTGTGGAGCACTGCTACATGGACTGAGGATGACCCGTTTAATCTCATAGGTGCAGGTGGAAACTTCTCTCCGGAGCTCAACGCAAGCTGGGATGCCACCACTCCCAATGCCCTTGGCTACGGGCATTCCCTTGGTGTGGAGAATGCCTATCCACCAGGTGGAGACCAGCCTGTATCTTATCTTACCTGTACGAACTGTCATGACCCCCATGGTACCTCAAGTCTTGATGATGCGAATATAAACCTTTTCAGGAATCTGAGGGTTAATGCCCTTGATGCGGGTGCAAACAGCGGGGTCAAGATGGGAGACTCCTCAAGCTCTGGAACCCAGAGAAACCTGAGCTATGTTGGTGGCGTGAACGGCACATACTTTGGTGATAACGAAAAAGACCGTGCAGGCAACACCATATGGCCTGTCTACAGGGGCACACTCACCCATAATCCTGGCTACGGGCCTGGCACCGATCAGCCAAACAGCAACGCCTATGCTGGAAAGGCACTTTCTGGTACCAACAAGACCATGAGCGACTGGTGCGCCCAGTGCCATGATAACTGGCACGAGGATATTGCAACCACCAATAAGAATGCCTACAGCTGTCCCGAATACAGTGTAACATGCAGGGACTGGCGAAGACACCCTGTAAGAACTGTAATACCCAGAAGATCTGGCAGGGGATGTGGTGGAAGCTGTCATCCATCGTATCTTGACAGGATCAATTACAACATAGACCTCATAAAGGCAGGCAAGGGACTGCCCGTGACCATGCCACAGAGCTACACATGGCCTCCAGAGATTCCATGGTTCGTGTACTACCTTGCATGGGAGACCCCCTGTGACGAGACCACAAACTGTATGGACTACTCTGCAGAGAATGTCTTCTGCCTTACCTGCCACTTTGCCCATGGTGGACCCTATTACGATGCCTTGAGGTGGAACTACCTTTCAGGGGTGTCAACAGGCGGGCAGACCCCAAACGGGGTGCCATCAAACAGGGGTTGCCAGCTGTGCCATAACAGATAGGAGATAACACATGAATATACACCTGTGGGATGAAGTAGACCCTTTAGAGCACAGGCAGGCTTCACCATACAAGTGTCTCCTCCTGGAGGGAACAGAACTGGCAGATTACCCGCTGTATACTGCTGTGTGGTTGTCTTGGGATTTCAGTATCAGTACTCATCCCCCAGGGGTGGAGGGCTGAACCCGCGGAAGCCACTGCACAGGAATATGGAAAAGCTCTTTACAGGGGTCTCCTTCCAGCGTACTGTAAATAGCTCTTTTCTGCACCCTGTGAAGGCCTTTCTGAAAGAGGGCTCCATATCCACATCGCCTCCCCTTACATGTATGGCACTGTGGCCCTTCAGCCCGTAGAAACCCTCCCACAGGTCATACTGGTTGAGCCTTCTTCCACCAGTATACAGGTTGTATGTCCTCGGGTTGCCCTCCACATAGAAGGCAAGCTCGCTTGCTATCTGGTATCTATCGCTCACTATAAAAAGGGGTGTGAATTTTTCGACCCCTGCCTTAAGCTCTGTCACCCTTTTTCCGAGCTCACTCCAGCCAAGAACCCTTCTGTATATGGCGGTGCGCATGAGTTTTGCCTCCATAGCATCATCGAATACAAAGGGAAAGAACAGGATAAACGACAGTACCACCGCAACCCCAACAGAAAGAACTGCTGTGGCCTGCCATATTCTTTTTTCCATCCTCTCTCTGAATATCCATACAAGCCCTGCAAGTGCGCTTATGTAGGCCACTACAGCCCAGTTTGCCTGCACCTTTGCCTGAAGACTTTTAAGTGTGAAAAGTGCAAGCACCGGTGCGGACATCCAGAACACAATGGCACTCCGGATGTCCCTTTCTTTAAAACTTCTTCTTCCACACATCCAGAGGGTATACAGTATGCCTGCAAACAGAAGTGGTGTTACAACACCGAGCTGGGAGCCCGCAAACCCTGCAAGGTGGTTCAGGGATATGGTAAGCCCCTTTTCAATGTGGGCAAGCCCTGCAACATGGCGAAGGCCCACAAACCCGTGGTTTATATTCCAGACTACAACAGGCAGGCACACCACAAGGGTAAGAGAAAGTGCAATGTAGGGCTCCCTTCTTCTGGCCTCATCCCTCAGTCTGCCCGTTGCAAGAAGAAGCAGGAAGAGACACACATAGAAGAGTATCATCGTGTATTTGCAGAGAAATCCCACACCCACAGTAATACCCAGAACATACCACCAGTGTCTCTGCCCATCTACGAGCAGTCTTTTAAGCCCGTAGAGTGCAAGTGTCCAGAAGAAAACAAGCAGTATGTCAGTTGTCATAAGGATTGAGCCTACAGAGAACACGGGCACCATGTTAAGTACGAACACAGCCCAGAATGCCTGTTTTTCGCTACCTGTAAGCTCACGGGTGAAAAGAAACAGCATCACCGTGGTGAGTGCGGAAAAGAGCACTGCCCCTGCCCTGACACCTATCTCGGTGTTGCCAAGAAGTGTGGTAAAGAGGGCTATAACATAGGCAACCCCTGGCCCCTTGCTGTAGTAGCTTAAGTCCAGCCTTCTTGACCACTCCCAGTAGTGTGCCTCATCGGGCGAGAGGTCAAAGGGTGAATGGATTATGTAGAGAACCCTCAAGAGGGTTAAAAGGGCTATCAGCAGATAAACCAGTGTTCTGTAGTTCATCCCATCCTCTTTTTCATCCTGTAAAGGGCCTCTTTAAGAGGGGGTGTGAGTTTTCTGTCTGAAAGGAGCACAACCCATGCAACCCCCACACCGAGCCCTGCTCCTGCCAGAACATCCAATGGATAGTGCACCCCTACATACATCCGCGACCAGGCTATAACGGTGGCAAACAAAAACAGCAGATAGCGCAGTTTCCTGTATTTTACAGACAGCACACCTGTTATGGCAAATATGTTTGAGGTGTGTCCTGATGGCAGGGAATATGTCCTGCCACAGCCCCTCAGGGTTCTCACCCATTCGAGCTCATGACACGGCCTTATGCGGGCAAAGCTGTGTTTGAGGAGTTCCACACAGAGGTTGCTCACCACGAGGGCAACAAGGCAGAGCACAACGGTCCAGCGGTCCCTTGAGCTTCCAAGCACGAGCCACAGTATAAGCCCTGCTATAATGGGGATTCTAAAGTTTCCAGGGTCTGTAATCCAGGGCATGAAGCTATCGAGGATGCCTGAGGTAAGCTTTACATTGAGGAGCCACAGAACCGCCTCGTCTATCTTCTGTATTGTATCGAGGATACCCATTGGTTTAAGGTTTTAAGCCCACAGGGCTGTTTTCAAAAAGACCTGCCTGAGGGCCACTCTGGAGGTAAAAAAACAGGGGTTACCCTTCTGGTAACCCCGCAATTTTGTTGAAAAAATCTGGCGGAGCCGACGGGACTCGAACCCGCGCCCTCCGGCGTGACAGG
>JALUQR010000099.1 GCA_027017505.1 bacterium | reverse complement strand
TTCAGGTGTTTTGAAAATCCTTGACAGGGCTATATTTTTTGTCCTAATATCATTAGGGCGGTCATGCAGTTTTATTTTACACAGAGGGAGTTTCCTGCAAGGAAGAGGTCTTCCTGGAAGAATAAGCTCTTATACCTCTTTCCTGTGGTCATCTTTCCCCTGCTTCTTCTCTACATAATCCCCTCCCAGCCAGAGAGCAAGGAGCCCTCTGCGGGGTCTTTAAACATAGACATTGGGGATTTCAAAAAACGCCCTCCCTCCCTTACATTCATAGAGCGAACCATAAGGAAGAATGAAACCCTTTACGGGCTACTTCTTTCAGAGGGGCTTCCTGCCAGTGAGGTTGTGGAGGTGCTTGAGGTAATGAAGGGGGTTTACAACCCCAGGAGGATACTTCCTGGCAGTAAGATAAGGCTTTCAAGGGATGGTGAGGGACTCAAGAGGATAGAGTATCTTTACAACGGGCTTGACGGTGTGTTTGTGGAAAGAGCTGGTGGGCGCTGGAGGGCAGGAAGGTTTGAGGTGCCAAGAAAGGTTGTCCTTGCCACTGTGGAGGGCAGTATTGAAAGCTCCCTCTATGAGGCTGGCAGAAAAAACGGCATACCGCCAAAGGTTCTTATAGAGCTATCAGACATATTTGCCTGGCAGATAGACTTCTCCACGGACATAAGAAAGGGTGATACCTTTCGTATCCTGTACGAGGTCATAATGGCAGATGGCAGGGAGGTTGGTGTGGGAAAGGTGGTTGCTGCAGAGCTTGTAAATGCTGGCAGAGCCTTTGTGGCAATCCACTATCGTGGTGAGTACTATGACCCTGAGGGCAGGGCCTTAAGAAGGGTGCTTCTTAAATCGCCCCTCAGGTACAGGCGTATATCGAGCTATTTTACAAAACGCAGGTATCATCCCATCCTGAAGAAGTATCTTCCCCACCACGGGGTTGACTACGCTGCACCCTATGGCACGCCCGTGGAATCAGCAGGAGACGGCAGGGTAATATTTGCAGGCTGGAAGCGGGGTTATGGATACTATGTTGCAATAAAGCACAACGCCACATACACCACTGCCTACGGGCATCTGTCGAGGATAAAGAGGGGTATAAAACGGGGCAAGAGGGTAAAGCAGGGCGAGGTGATAGGCTATGTGGGCTCCACAGGGCTTTCCACAGGGCCACACCTGCATTATGAGGTAAGGGTAAGGGGCAGGGTGGTAAACCCCCTTTCAATAAAGGCAGAGCCTGTAAAAAGCCTCAGTGGCAGGGAGCTTGCAGAGTTCAGGGAGATAAAAGAAGAGCTCCTTGCAACCCTCTACAGAAAGACCACCACGGTCGCAATGGATGCAAGATAGGGGCCTGCCTCCTGCAGGATCTTTCAGGGCTACGGAGGCACCCTTTCTTATTTTGTGTGTGGTTTTACTTTTCCAGTCTTCCCTTCCAGCCCTTCATGCCCCACTTGAGGTTGTAGAGCTCCTGGTAGCCTATGCCAGCGAGGAACTCTGCAACGCGGTCTCCCATGGGCCCGCTGTGGCACACGAACACTATGCGGTCTGTCTTTTTAAGCTCCTTCGGGGCCCTTTTGTATGCATCATCATAGGGGATGTTTATTGCACCAGGGATGTGGCCAGCCCTGAAAAGCTCGGGCTCACGAAGGTCAACTATGACCAGTGGCCTGCCATCCTGCATCATGGCCTCAAGCTCTGTCTGGTCTATGAGCCTGTAGCCTCCTGCATAAAGCGGGGACGAAAGGGCTGTGAGAAGAACCAGCACAACCAGTATATGTAGTGTCCTCTGCATGCTATAAAAATAGCACACAAAGGGTGCGGGGTCAAACCCTCTGTGGGAGTTGCAGTGGACAGATAGGTTATGGCAGAATTAATTCCATAACAGGTAAAGGGAAAAACAAGATGGTCTCAATAGCTAAGGTTACCATATCTCCCATAAAAAACCTCATCATAGTGGCAGACAAAAGTGGTCTTAAAGAGATGCATATAAACAGAGAGCCTTCCTTTGTTGATTCCTTAAAATCGTTTTATGGAGGGACTTCAAAAGAAGGGTTCGATACCATCGAGAAGACAATCTCATCTCTTGAAAAATACTTTAAAGGAGAGTTTACTTCTTTTGATAATATTCCTCTCAATCCTGATGGTACCTCTTTTTTGAAAAATGCATGGAATGAAATGCGTGGCATCGGCTGGGGTAAAGCAATAACCTACGGGGGGCTTGCCTCCAGGCTGGGCACCATTGCGCTTGCAGTGGGGAGTGTCTGTAGCAGAAATCGTATACCAATAATAATCCCCTGCCACAGGGTTTTGGGTGCGGAAAATAAACTCTACGCCTATGGCTGGGGGCTTGAGGTGAAAAAGTATCTGCTCGAACTTGAGGGCTGGGATGTGGAAGACACTCCAGACTTAAAAAACGCTCGTGTCAGGCGTAAGGGCTAAAAGTATCCGTGCCCGAAGGCAACCCCACTTATACTTGCAAGCAGGGACACCACGAGCAACACCCAGTGAAGGCGGTTCATACGGCCAAAGATGGTCTCTATCTCCATCTTCTCGCCACTTTTTGCAAGGTTGTCTATCATCTTTCTTACCACAAGGGGCTCAAGGCCAAAGAGCATCACAGCCCAGAAGACCCACACAGCCACCATAAACAGAAGCGAAAGCCCCTTCCATGTAAGCATAATGGTGTGCCAGCCACTTATATAGAGCATAACAAACCCTGTTATGCCAACTATTGCGTTGTATAGCTTTGCCAGGGGCGCAAACTTGTGCTCTATGCGCTGAAAAAAGAGAACCTTCTGTAAAGGGTCCTGCATCCTCACTATCATGGGCAGAACCACTATGGTGATGAAACCAAGCCCGCCTATCCAGAGTATCACGAAGACCACATGTAAAAAGTGCATAAGGGAAAAGAGCATCTTTCAACATCCTCCTTGATTTTGATGATAGATAAATAACACTATGTGGTTATTCTATTTATTACCATGATAAAAATCAAACTCTTCTGGCAAGTATGGTGGTTATCACCCTGTCTGCGAGCTCAAGTGGTGGGCGATGGGTTGAAAGTGTCAGGGTCGCCTCTACGGGGTCTTTTTCTTTTTTCTGTTTCAGGTAGGTCTGCCAGGTCGCATCAGACAGGGTCTTCTCTTTAAGGCGCTTTTTAAGCCTTCTTTTAATCTGCCCTTCTTCGAGCACACATTCCACCACATAGAGTTCTGCCCCGCTTCTTTTTGCACATCCCTTTGCAAGCTCAATGTATTGTCTCTTCAAGAAAGTGCCATCTACGATGACAGCCCTTCCTTTCTCAAGCCAGCCCTCTGCTTCTTTTAAGAGTTCCTTATAGACCCTCTCTCTTGCCTCTCTGGTATATATTCCGGTGCTGTAGTCCATACGGCGGTGTTCGTCTTCAGCTATACCGAAGAGCCTTCTTCTTACCGCATCTGTGGAAAGTAGCTTTACTCCCTGAAGCCTTTCCTTAAGTGCACCTGCAAGGGAGGACTTTCCCGTGCCCGTAAGCCCGCAGATAAGTAGCAGATAGGGTTTTCTGTAGCCCCTAAGATACTCAAGGGAGAGCTCGAAAAACAGCCCTGCGTTTACAAGGGCTGTGCGTTTGTCCTCCTCTGTTTCTTCGGGCTCTTTGAGTCTGAAGCCCTCTACCTTGCCCCTTATGTAGGCCCTGTAGGCCTTGTAGAATTCGAGTAGCCTTCTGCCCTCTACATCGTGGGTGAGGCTGAAGTATCTCTGCTCGAACTCCTCCGAAAGGTCAGCCCTACAGCGAAAGTCCATGTCCATTGCAAGAAAGGCCATATCACAGACCACATCGCTGTAGCGAAACCTGCGGTTGAACTCTATACAGTCGAATATCTCGATGCCGTCCTCTATGGAGATGTGCTCGCAGTGGAGGTCTCCGTGGCAGTCCCTTATGAAGCCCCTTCTGGTGCGCCTTTCAAAAAGGCGGTGATGGGTCTTAAGAAACTCTAAGGTGAGCCCCTTTATCTCCTCAAAGCGTGCCCTGCTTATGGTGAGCCCCACAAAGGGGGCAACCTGGCGGAAGTTCTCCTCTATGTTCTTGAGTATCCTTTCGGGACTGCCAAACCTGGATATATAGGCAGAACTTCTTGCCCCTCTGTGAAACCTGGCTATAAGGTCTGCAATGCGCTCTACCGTGTGTGGTGGCAGGCCATCCTCGCGCAGAAGATTATGGAGCATACACTCCTCACGGAGGTGGCGCATCTTTAAGGCATATTCCACGACCCTGCCATCTGTGGCCTCCATTCTGTAGCCTGCAGGGGTCTTTACCACAGGCACCACTGCCATGTATGTTGTGGGTGCGAGTCTGCGGTTAAGCCTGAGCTCTTCTCTGAGAAAATAGAGCCTTCTTTTAAGTGTGGTGAAGTTGAGAAACCCGAAGTCAACGGGTTTTTTAATCTTGTATGCATGGGCTGGTGTGAGCAGTATGTAGGATATGTGTGTCTGCAGAAGGCTCACCTGTGCGGGCTTTTCCGGATATGCGGTGGGCTCAAGCAGTGCCCTTATGAGGGCTGGCAGTGTCATCCTCTGGCCTCCAGGGTTAGGGGCACTCTCTTTCAGTCTTCTTCCATTATGTAAAGGGCAGGAAGGTTTCTGTATCTTTCCCTGTAATCCATACCATAGCCCACAACAAACCCCCTGTCCACCCCTGTGCCCACATATTCTATGGAATCGCTTGCAGGAGAGCCTCTTCTTAAAAGAAGGGTGCACACCTTTACAGAGCGTGCACCCTTTCGCTCCATGTGCTCACGCAGTGCCCTTATGGTAATACCCCTGTCAACGATGTCCTCTACAAGGAGCACATCCCTGTCTTCAAGGGGAAGTGTTGTATCATGCACTATGGTTACGGTGGGCTGTGGTTCGGGATGTCTGCCATAGCGCTCAACCTGTATGAAGTCAAGCTCAAGCTCTGTGGAGATGTGTCTTGCAAGGTCTGCGGTAAAAAGAAGTGCTCCCTTGAGCACACCCACCACCACGGGCACACTGTGGGCATAGTCCTCTGTTATCCTTTCTCCAAGCTGTGCAACTATGGAGGCTATCCTCTGGGAGGAAAGAAATGGAATGAGCCTTTTATCCTTCAGCATCTTCCAACAGAGCTGTATCTGAAGCCCATCTTCTGCATCCTCTGCGGGTTGTAGACATTTCTTAAGTCCACAAGCACGGGCTCTTTGAGAAGCTGTTTTATACGCTCCATGTTCAGGTTTCTGAACTGGTTCCACTCTGTGGCTATCACAAGGCAGTCTGCACCTTCTGCGGTGTGATAGGCATCCTGACAGTAGGTAACACTGTTGCCCAGCACAGCCCTTGCATTGGGCATGCCCGCAGGGTCATAACACTTGATACCGGCACCTTCTTCAAGCAGTAGTTTTATTATGTCTATTGCAGGGGATTCCCTTATATCATCCGTGTTAGGCTTGAAGGTAAGCCCAAGCACAGCGATGGTCTTTCCCTTAAGGGTTCCGCCAAGCATGTGTTTTATCTTGTCCCTCATGCGCAGTCTCTGCTCCTGGTTTATCTCTATGACCGCTGACATAAGCCTGAAATTATAGCCCTGTTTTTTTGCCATATCCATAAGCCCCATGGTGTCCTTTGGCAGACAGGAGCCTCCAAACCCTGGGCCAGGATGAAGAAACTTCGGGCCAATCCTTTTGTCAAGCCCCATGGCCTTTGCCACCACATGCACATCTGCACCAACCCTTTCACAGAGGTTTGCAATCTCGTTTATAAAGGAAATCTTCACTGCCAGAAAGGCATTTGACGCATACTTTATAAGCTCTGCTGTCTCTATATCGGTTATGACAAAGGGTGTCTCTATGAGGTAGAGCGGGGAGTAGAGGTCCTTAAGTATTGCCTTTGCCTCTTCGGTTTTTGCACCTATGACCACACGGTCTGGCCTCATAAAGTCCTCCACAGCTGAGCCCTCTCTGAGGAACTCGGGGTTTGAGGCTACATCGAACCTGTGGTTTTCAGGGCATTCCTCTTTTATTATCCTCTCTATGAGGCTACCCGTGCCAACAGGTACGGTGCTCTTGGTTACAATCACCTTGTAGCCATTCAGGTTCTTTGCAATGGTTCTTGCCACCTCTTCCACATAGCTCAGGTCTGTGGAGCCATCTCCACGCGGGGGTGTGCCCACCGCTATCATGATTACAAGAGACCTTCTTATGGCATCCTCAATCTCTGTGGTGAAGGAAAGCCTTCCCTCGCGTAGATTCTTTTCCACAAGCTCCTTAAGGCCAGGCTCGTATATGGGGATTTCAGCCCTTTTGAGTCTCTCTATCTTTGAGCCATCCTTGTCCACACATATAACATTCACGCCAAAGTCTGCAAAACACGCACCTGTTACGAGGCCCACATAACCTGTGCCTATGATTGCTATGTTCATGGGTCTATCTCCCGGAGTAGTTTTTCTCGTAGTACTTGCGGTACTGCTCGTCCCTCACCTTATCGCACCATGTGCGGTTGTCCAGATACCACTTTACCGTTGACCTGAGTGCGTCCTCAAACCTGTGGACGGGCTTCCAGCCCAGTTCTGTCATTATCCTTGTTGGGTCTATGGAGTATCTTCTGTCGTGTGCGGGTCTGTCTTTTACAAACCTTATAAGCCCCTGGTGGGGCCTGTGGGGAGAGTCGGGAAGCAGTTGGTCGAGTATGGAGCAGATGAGTCTTACAAGCTCTATGTTCTGCCACTCATTGCGTGCACCTATGTTGTAGACCTGGCCTATCCTTCCACGGTGGAAGACCACATCGAGGGCTCTGCAGTGGTCAAGCACATAGAGCCAGTCCCTTACATTCCTGCCATCTCCATAGATGGGCAGTTCCCTGCCCTCCACAGCGTTCAGTATCACAAGGGGTATGAGCTTTTCAGGCATCTGGTAGGGACCAAAGTTGTTCGTTGTATGGGTGGTTATTGCAGGAAGTCCGTATGTCCTGTAATAGGCCCTTACCAGATGGTCTGCCCCTGCCTTTGATGCAGAATAGGGGCTGTTTGGTGCATAGGTGGAGTCCTCTGTAAATGAGCCCTCCTCTATGGAGCCGTATACCTCATCGGTGCTCACATTGAGAAATACCCTTCTGTCTGCTGTACCCTCCTTCTGCCACCACCTTCTTGCAACCTCTGCAAGGGTGAATGTGCCAAGGATGTTTGTGTGGAGAAACTCCTCGGGCTCGAGTATCGAGCGGTCCACATGGCTCTGGGCTGCAAGATGTATCACACCCTCTGGCCTGTATTCCCTGAATATCTCCTCTACCAGGTTCTTATCGCATACATCCCCTTTTATGAATATGTGGTTTGGGTTTTTCTCTATGTCCCTTATGTTTTCAAGGCTTCCACCGATGGCAAGTTTATCAAGGTTTATGACCCTGTAGCTGGGGTATTTTTCAAGCATGTATCTGACAAAATTGGAGCCTATAAAGCCTGCTCCCCCTGTAATGAGAATGTTCATCTTTTCTCTCCCTGGGTTTTTTGCTTTTGAATCTCCCTTTTAAGCCATCTTTCAAGGCCCTCGAGCCAGTGGGGTATATGCTGGCCTGTGTGTCTGCGGTATTTACCCTTGTGGAGTACCGAGTAGTGGGGTCTTTTTGCCTTAAGGTTCAGCTCTCCTGAAAGTACGGGCCTTATACGCCTTACCTTTAGGGCCATACCTTCTTTTTTTGCAAGCTCTATAATGTTATAGGCAAAATCATACCAGCTTGCAACCCCTTCGTTGGAAAAGTTGTAAATACCTGCGGGAGCCTCAAGCAGGGTGACTATGGCACGGGCAAGGTCTACCGTATAGGTGGGTGTGCCCACCTGGTCATAGACCACCCTTAGTTCCTCAAGCTCTCCTGCCCTTTTGAGTATCGTCGCAGGAAAGTTTCTGCCACTGTGCCCGTACAGCCAGGAGGTGCGTATTATAACGAAGTTGTCCGTGTGTTTCTGTATCTCCCTTTCACCATCGAGCTTTGAAAGCCCGTAGAAGTTAACGGGCCTTGGCAGGTCCTCCTCTGTGTAGGGCTGTGGCTTTGAGCCATCGAAGACAAAGTCTGTGGATATGTGCACAACCCTTGCGTTTATCCTTCTGCACTCACGGGCAAGTAGCCCGGGAGCACGGGCATTAACAGAGTATGCCCTCTCTTTTTCATCCTCTGCTCCGTCAACATTGGTGTAGGCTGCACAGTTTATGAGAACCCTGGGGCGCTCTTTTTCGAGCACATCCCTTATGGCCTTCTCATCGGTTACATCGAGCTCTTCTTTTGTAAATGTGCGGGTCTGGTATCCCTCCAGAAAGGGCAGAAGGTCTCCTGCAAGCATGCCATTTGCACCTGTTATGAGAAGCGTCATGGGCCTTTCCTCAGGTAAAAGGACAAATTACATTTTATCCACATCAGGCGGGGTTGAGTCAACAGTTTTTCGCTGTCTTGACATAAGCGGGTTTTGTGTATAGGCTTTGAAGTGTGGTGGTCATGTACAGGCCTTTAACCCCCCTCAAGGAGGTGTACCATGGCAGAGACCATTGAGGTGCTTGCCCGTGAAGAGAGGGTGTTTCCCCCGCCTGAGTGGTTCTCAAGGAAGGCACACATAGGCTCCATGGAGCAGTATGAAACCCTCTACAGGGAATCCATAGAGGATATGGAGGGCTTCTGGCACAGAATGGCAGAGGAGACCATAAGCTGGTACAAAAAATGGAACAGGGTGGTGGAATGGGACTTCAGAAAGCCCCTTGTGAGGTGGTTTATAGGAGGTAAACTCAATGCGTGCTACAACTGCATAGACCGCCACCTTGACAGCCCAAGGCGCAACAAGGCTGCCATCATCTGGGAGGCAGACGATGGCTCCTACCGTAGCTACACCTATCAACAGCTCTACTACGAGGTGAACCGTTTTTCAAAGGTGCTTAAAAGCCTGGGTGTGGAAAGGGGCGACAGGGTTACCATATATCTGCCCATGATACCTGAGCTTCCCATAGCCATGCTCGCCTGTGCAAGGATAGGTGCCATACACAGTGTGGTCTTTGGCGGGTTCAGCCCTGCATCCCTCAAAGAGAGGATAAACGATAGCAGGGCAAAACTGCTCATAACCGCTGATGAGGGCATAAGGGGTGGAAGATTCATACCCCTTAAGGAAAACTCAGACATTGCACTCAAGGACTGCCCGAGCGTGGAGCATGTAATTGTTGTAAAGAGGACTGGCAGAGAGGTGGGCCTTGTTAAGGGCAGGGACCTGTGGTGGCACGAACAGGTCGAAAGGTTTGATGGAAGCCACCTTCCACCCGAGCGGATGGACTCCGAGGACACCCTCTTTATACTCTACACCAGCGGATCCACGGGTAAACCCAAGGGTGTGGTGCACACAACAGGCGGGTACATGGTCTACACCGCGCTTACATTCCGCTGGGTCTTTGACTATCATGAAGAGGAGGTCTACTTCTGCACCGCTGACATAGGCTGGGTTACAGGCCACAGCTACATAGTTTACGGGCCCCTTGCCTGTGGGGCGACCTCGCTTATCTTTGAGGGTATACCCACACATCCTGCACCTGACCGCCTCTGGCAGATAGTGGACAAACACAGGGTGAATATCCTCTATACCGCACCCACTGCCATAAGGGCACTCATGCGGTTTGGCGATGAATGGGTGAAAAAACACGAGCTGACAAGCCTCAGGCTACTTGGCACAGTGGGTGAACCCATAAACCCCGAGGCATGGATGTGGTACCACCAGGTGGTTGGCAGGGGCAGGCTTCCCATAGTGGATACCTGGTGGCAGACAGAAACAGGCGGAATCCTCATAACCCCGCTTCCAGGGGCAACCCCGCTTAAGCCAGGCTCTGCAGGAAAACCCTTCTTCGGTATTGTGCCAAAGATACTCGATGAGGAGGGCAGAGAGACAAAAGAGGGTGGCTACCTTGTGATAGAAAGGCCCTGGCCAGGTATGCTCAGGGGTATGTTTGGAGACAGAGAAAACAGAAGACTCAAGGAGGTCTACTTTAGCAGATTTCCGGGCTACTACCTTACAGGCGATGGTGCAAGGCTTGATGAGGACGGCTACTGGTGGCTTATGGGCCGTATAGACGATGTGCTGAATGTGAGCGGACACAGGCTGGGCACCGCAGAGATAGAGAGTGCCCTTGTTGCACACCCTGCGGTAAGTGAGGCAGCGGTTGTGGGCTTTCCACACGAAATCAAGGGCGAGGGCATATACGCCTATGTGGTGCTTAAAGAGGGGTTTGAACCCTCTGAAAAGTTAAGAGAGGAGCTTGCCGAACACATAAGAAAGACCATAAGCCCCATTGCAAAACCCGACAGGATTCAGTTTACAGCAGGGCTTCCAAAGACCCGCAGTGGAAAGATAATGCGCAGGGTACTGCGCAAGATAGCCAGTGGTGATACCACTCATCTGGGAGACCTTTCCACGCTTGCAGATCCAGAGGTGGTGGAACACCTGATAAGGGGTAGACTCTAAAGGGGCTCTCTCAGCATCCACCAGGGCTTCCAGCATGGACCTGCTCCTGCACGAAAAACACCAATTCCCTATTCCTGTGCCCTCTTGGCTGCCTTTTTGAGTGCCTTGAGTCTGCGCTTCTGTGCCTCCTGACGCTTTCTTTTTCTCTTAACACTGGGCTTTTCGTAATACCTTCTCTTCTTTATCTCCTTGAATGTACCGTCCTGGGCAAGTTTGCGTTTCAGTACCTTTAGTGCCTTCTCTAACTGATCATCAATTACCTTGACCTCTGTCAAAAATTCACCCCCTCGGCTTTTTACTCAAGTATGTTCCAGAGAGCATACCCGGCTTTTAAGAAGCCCTATTATACAGGAATAATTGACATAAGTCAAATTCAATTCATGGTTTTATTCTTGCAGGCCCCTTTTCGGGGGCTTTTTATCTATTTCAACGGGTCTTATCCTGTCCTTTTCATAGATAAACCTGGGAACATTGTTCACCTTGTGTATCTTTATGGTGGTTATCCTCAGGGTGCCGTCCTCTGCGGGCTTGAGCCAGAAGTCCACATCTATGAGTCTTCTGTCGTCAAGGGAGATAAAGTCTGTGCACATGAAATATGCGCCCTCGTCCTTTATGTACCTTACCTTTTTGTGAAACTTCGAAAACTTAAGCCTCAGTGTGCGCCTCTCTTTGTCATCCCAGAGAAGAAAGTATCCGCCCTTAAGCCTTGCGTCCCCTTCTATGTAGTCTTTGATTGTCTGTTTTACCTGGTCTTTCTCCACCCATTCCTCACCCGGGTGGTCTCCCGGGTGTTCCTCTGCGCTTAAGATACCTCCAAAGAGGACAAACAGAAGGACAAAAAGAACCGTTCTGTGTATCATCATAATATGCCTCCTTTTTAAGGAGTTTTGTACGGGTTATATTATATGATGATAGTTTTCGTGTGCTCAAGCCCTTCTTGACAATGAGGTTTCACCTGTTCTATAATTTTTTACACATGGCGGCGTACCCAAGTGGCTAAGGGGGCAGTCTGCAAAACTGCTATTCAGCGGTTCGAATCCGCTCGCCGCCTCCAGCTGTTGAATATCCCTTTCTGGTAGATCCCTCAGTTCAGACAAACCCCCTCGGTAGAAAAACCCCTCCGGGGATTGTCTTTATTTTTCGGGAGGTCTATTCCCTCTGGTTCAGTATCTCTGATACACCCATCTCACCCTGCCGAGGATAAGCTCCGAGACCTTTGCGGTGCCTGCGGGTATGGCTGTCTCGGGAAAGGTGGGGTTGTCGGGCTTGAGCAGAATGTGGTCGGGATATACAAAGACCCTCTTTATGGTAACCCCCTCATATCTGAGATACACCGCATAGAGCTTTCCACTTACAAGATGCTTGTCCTTTGTGTCCACCCCCACTATGGCACCATCCATTATGGAGGGAGACATGCTGTCTCCCTCTATCTTTACAGCGACAAGCCCTGGCCTGTAGTCTATCTTCGGTATGGATATGGCATCCACGGGCTCGCCTGCGGGAAACTCCTCTGTACTGCTGAGGTTTATGTCGTAAACCTCTATGGTCACATACTCCTGACAGTAGACAGGCCCCCTGCCCTCACTTGCCTGAACAGGCTTTGCCTCTGAAACAAATATTGGCCCCTTTCCCGTAAGAAGCCAGTCAAGGGAGACCGAACCAAGACTTGCAATCTTACAGAGGGTGGCAATGTCAGGACTGCGCTTGTTCTTCTCATAATCACTTATGGTCGCACTGCGGGAAAAACCAAGGATGTCTGCAAAGGCCGCCTGATTTACCTTCAGTATGCCATCCCTGACATACTTTATCCTGTCACCGAGGGTTGACATAAGTTCCGTGAATTGGTAAATTTTTGTTTGACAGAATACGCAATACAGTATATTATAGTTTAAAAA
>JALUQR010000098.1 GCA_027017505.1 bacterium | reverse complement strand
CCCAGAGATAGTGGTTGCGGTGATAGCCTGCGTGCTTCTTATGGTGGAGTTTGTCTGCAGAAGGGAGGATAAATCCATAATAGGTGTCTTTGCACTGCTAACAGCGGTTACAGCAGGGGGAATATCCATATACCTTGCAACCACAGATTACATGGGAGAGGTTGCCTTTGCGGGCATGTTCATACTTGATGGATATTCCACCATCTTCAAGCTCATATTCTACCTTGCAACGGTGCTTTCCATAGTGCTCTCCTTCTACTACATCAGAGAGGAGGGCATAAGGGGTGGAGAGTACTACACGCTGATGCTCTTTTCCCTGTGCGGTATGATGATTATGGCCTCTGGCAGAGACCTTTTGACCATATACATAGGGCTTGAGCTGATGAGTCTGCCCGTGTATGTGTTAACAGGTTTTCTTGAAAAGGACAAGAGGTCTGTTGAAGGGGCCATGAAGTATGTCATACTTGGGGGGTTTTCCTCTGGCATACTTCTTTACGGCATATCAATTATATACGGTATAACGGGCTCCACAGAGCTTACCGCCATAGCCAGGGTATTTGAAGAGGCAGAGGCATTCAGCCCTGCACTGGGTCTTGCTGTGGTGGGGCTTTTATGCGGGTTTGGCTTCAAGGTTGCGGTGGTGCCGTTTCATGCGTGGACACCTGATGTGTACGAGGGTGCACCCACACCTGTAACAGCCTTTATGTCTGTTGGGCCGAAGGCTGCGGCATTTGCAGTATTCTTAAGGGTGTTCACAGAGGGGCTTGTGCCTGTATACGAGCACTGGCAGGTGCTTCTTGCGGTGGTGGCAGTGGCAACCATGTTTTACGGAAACATAGTTGCCATAGTGCAGACCAATATAAAGAGGATGCTTGCCTACTCAAGCATAGGCCATGCGGGCTATGCACTTCTGGGGCTTTTGCCCGCAACCAATGAGGGTGTTGCAGCGGTTGTGTTTTACATGATGGTCTATCTGTTCATGAATCTGGGGGCCTTTGCGGTTGTGGTCTTCATGAGGAGGGCATCCCAGAGTGGAGAGCTTATAGAGGACTACCGTGGGCTTGCAAAGAACCACCGCGGGCTTGCCCTTGCCATGCTCATCTTTATGTTCTCCCTTGCGGGCATACCACCCACCGCAGGGTTTGTGGGCAAGTTCTACATATTCATGGCCCTTGTAAATAAGGGCATGGTGGGGCTCGCCCTTCTCGCTGTGGTTGCAAGTGCGGTGGCAGCGTATTTTTACATAAGGGTGGTGCTTCTGATGTACATGAAGGAGCCTGTAAGAAGACATATCACCGCAGAGTCCTTCGGTGTGGGATTCGTCATAGCGGTGGGCATAACAGGTGCCATAGTGCTCGGTGTGTACCCGGGTTATCTTATAGAACTCATACAGCGTATGTCAGCTCTCATTTAGGAGGTCGGGATGGAAGTAGTTACCTCTATAAAGCCATTTCTTGCGGTGCTCGTTTCAGCAGTTGCTGTGGTGCTCATAGTGGCGTCTTCAAAGAACCCTGACCTGAGGGAGTTCTGGTCCTTCGGTGCGTCCATAATAAAGTTTCTCATAGTGCTCTCCATGACACCCCTGATACTGGAGGGCAAGACGATAGAGTGCACGCTGTTTACCATCCTGCCGGGGATAGAATTTGGCTTCAGGGTGGATGCCCTGGGGCTGTTCTTTGCAACCACCGCATCGTTTCTGTGGATTGTAACCACAGCCTATTCCATAGGCTACATGCGCAGTCTCAACGAGCATTCACAGACCCGTTACTTTGCCTGCTTTGCCATAGCACTGTCAAGTGCACTGGGTGTGGCATTTGCAAAGAACCTTTTCACCCTTTACATCTTCTACGAGATACTAAGCATCATGACCTATCCCCTTGTTGCCCACCACGAGGACGAGGAGGCATGGGAGGGTGGAAAGAAATACATAGTCTATCTTGTGGGTCTTTCTAAGACAGCCCTTCTTGCTGCCATAGTTATGACCTACATGATAACCGGCACGCTGGACTTCAAAGAGGGCGGGGTGTTCACCGCAGGGATGCAACCTGTGCTTGTAACCCTCACATATGTGTTCTTCCTTATAGGATTTGCAAAGGCAGCTATAATGCCGTTCCACAACTGGCTACCCTCTGCAATGGTGGCACCCACACCTGTAAGTGGTCTGCTCCATGCGGTTGCGGTGGTGAAGGTTGGTGTGTTCTCCATCGTAAGGGTTATACTTTACACCTTCGGGCTGGATGCAATGAGCATCTACAACCTTGGAATACCCACAGCGTTCTTCGTATCCTTTACCATAATTACCGCATCCATAATAGCCCTTACAAAGGACGACCTCAAGGCACGCCTTGCCTACTCAACGGTAAGCCAGCTTTCGTATGTAATACTTGGTGTGGCACTTCTAACGCCAGATGGCATACTGGGTGGAATACTTCACATAGCAAACCATGCATTCTCAAAGATAACGCTCTTTTTCTGTGCGGGTTCCATATATGTTGCGTCTCACATAAAGAAGATTAGCAAACTCAACGGCATTGGCAGGAAGATGCCCTTCACCATGGCTGCCTTCACGGTGGGAACCCTTAGCATGATAGGGGTGCCAGCGGTTGCAGGGTTTACAAGCAAGTGGTTCCTGATTACGGGTTCTCTGAAGGCAGGCTCTGTGGCACTCATAATGGTGCTTCTTGCGAGTACCATTCTGAATGCAGCCTACTTTCTGCCGATAGTGTTCAGGGCGTTCTTCAAGGAGCCAGAACCAGACAGCCACATAGAAGAGGTCAGCGAGGCACCTGGATTTGTGGTGGTACCACTGGTTATCACCGCAGTTATATCTATAGTTATAGGAATATACCCCGATTACTTTCTTTCACTGGCAGAGAGGGTGATAAGATGAGGCTGGAGAGGATATTCGAGAACCCCCGTGTTATGGGCTTTCTTAAAAAGCTCATGTACATAACGATGGTGATTCTGGTGCTACTTGATTTTGTCATACCCAGGCACCACATCGCCTTCTTCTGGGACAGGATTCCAGGGTTCAACGCCGTATACGGGTTTGTATCCTGCATACTCATCATCGTTGTGTCAAAGGCACTTGGTAAGTGGTGGCTCCAGAAGGACGAGGATTATTACGAAAGGTAAAAACTTAAGGAGGGGTTTCAGGATATGTGGATTCACCCTGCGGGCATATTGATAGCTGGCTCTGTTCTCATTCCTGTTTTAAGGGGCAGGCTGAGGGAGTTCTATGTGCTTCTGCTACCTGCCCTTGCGTTCCTCAGTGTTTTCTACATGGAGCAGGGCGTATACGGTACATTTAACATACTGGGGCAGGATATTATCTTCGGCAGGGTGGACAAGCTGAGCCTTGCCTTTGCATATATCTTCACCATAATGGCGTTTATAGGGGCATGGTACGGGCTGAAGGTAAAGGAGGCAGGCCATCATGTTGCTGCCTTCGTTTACGCTGGTGGTGCCATAGGCGTTGCCTTTGCAGGGGATTACATAACGCTGTTGCTCTTCTGGGAATTCATGGCATTCTCATCAATGTGTCTCGTGCTGTACAGGCGAACGAAGGAGGCGTATGATGCTGCATACAGGTACATACTGGTTCACACCTTCAGCGGGGTATGCGTGCTCGGTGGTATGGTGCTTCAGTACACACAAACGGGCAGTTTTGCATTCACCCATGCAGAGTTCAGCGGGCTTGCCTACTGGCTTCTGCTTGTGGGATTCATAACAAACGCCTCTGTTCCACCCTTTGGAGCGTGGCTACCCGATGCCTACCCGCAGGCAACTGTTCCAGGTGCGGTCTTCATGTCAGCATACACCACAAAGACCGCGGTGTATGTGCTCGCAAGGGCGTTTGCGGGAGAGGAGCTTCTCATAGTGCTCGGAACCATAATGGCTGTCTATGGTGTTGTGTATGCGGTTCTGGAAACCGAGATCAGAAGTCTTCTTGCCTACCACATAATAAGCCAGGTTGGATACATGGTTGCTGCATGTGGTATTGGCACGGAGATGGCAATAAACGGTGCGGTTGCCCATGCCTTTGCCCACATACTCTACAAGGGTCTGCTCTTTATGGGTGCAGGTGCGGTTCTGTTTATGACGGGAAGAAGCAAACTCACGGAGCTTGGCGGTTTGTACAAGACCATGCCGTGGACATTCATACTCTACATGGTGGGTGCCTTTGCAATATCATCGGTTCCGCTGTTCAGCGGGTTCGTGAGTAAATCCATAGTGCTTTCTGCCGCAGCAGAGGAGCACATGACCTTTGCATGGCTGTTCCTGACACTTGCATCGTCAGGAACATTCCTGCACACAGGACTAAAACTGCCCTACTTTACATTCCTGGCAGAGGACAGGGGTATCAGGGCACAGGACCCACCTGCCAACATGCTCATAGGCATGGGTATTGCAGGGTTTCTGTGTATACTGATAGGTGTGTATCCGGATGTGCTCTACAACCTTCTTCCTCACCCCATGCATTACGAGCCATACACCGCAGAGCATGTGGTCTGGACGAGCCAGATACTGCTTTTCACCCTCTACGGGTTTATACTCTACATAAAGAAACTCGGCGGTGAGCCCACCATAAGCCTTGATACGGACTGGTTCTACAGGATGGGGGCAAGGGCATTCATGTGGGTTGCAAGGAACATCATAGCTGTGGCAGATGATTTTGTAAGCGGGCTTTACCAGAGGGTCTTTCTTAACTATGGCTGGCTTACTGCGGTGTGTTCATGGAGGTTCGATGCAGGGGTGATAGACGCAATAGTCAACGGTATCGCAAACTTCTTTGTGGGGCTTGGCCAGGCCCTGAGGAGATTTCAGACAGGAAAACTCCCTGACTATGCGCTCTCTATTCTCATAGGTCTGTTTGTTGCCCTTAACCTGTTCTTCCTTCTCTTTTAAACCATGTGATATGATTGTACAGGGGTGAGATGTGGTGCCAGAGGGGACACAATCAAGGGAACTTTTATGTCCTGCAAAGATAAACCTCTTTTTGAGGGTTGGCCAGCGAAGGGCAGATGGCTACCATGAGATATTCTCGCTCATACAGCCTGTAAGCCTCTATGACAGGCTTGTGGTAAGTGTATGTGCTGGCAGTGGCATAGAGCTCTCTTGCAGTAGCCCTGAGGTGCCAGGGGGAAGGGATAACATAGTGTGGACTGCGGTTGAGAAGTTCCTTAAGACCGTGGGAAAAGATGCCCGTGTGAGGGTGGAGCTTGAAAAGAGGATACCCGTTGGAGCAGGACTTGGCGGTGGCAGTAGCGATGCGGGAGGTGTGCTCATGGCACTTAACGAGCTTTTCTCCCATCCCCTCGGTGAAGAAGAGCTTTCAGGGCTTGCACTGGAGTGTGGCTCTGATGTGCCGTTTTTTCTACAGAAAGGGCCTGCCATTGTAAAGGGCAGGGGAGAAAAGGTTGAAAAGATAGAACTTCCAGAATATTATTATATATTGATAAACCCAGGTTTTGCCATTCCGACCTCCAGGGTTTACCAGAGTTTTGACTTGACAGAAGGGGCAAAAAGTAATATTTTAAACAGTTTCCAGGTTTCAATAAGGGCAAGGGAAGATGTGCTAAGGTACATGGCAAATGACCTGGAAGAGGTGGTGCTCAGGAGCTATCCTGAGGTTGGCTACATGAAGGAGGTTCTTCTTGACGCAGGTGCAGAGTCAGCCCTTATGAGCGGAAGTGGTCCCACTGTGTTTGGTATATTCTTTGACAGGGATAAGGCAGAGACAGCCCGCAGAGAGGTGATTCACGCTGTGCCACCTTCTATGAAGGTGTTTTTCGTGCAGGGGCTGTGAAGATATATCAGATATGGGGCGTCGCCAAGTGGTAAGGCACGGGGTTTTGGTCCCCGCATTCGGAGGTTCGAATCCTCCCGCCCCAGCCAGGAGGAGTTTGAGGTATGGCAGGTTCTCTTGAGAAGATAAGAATTTTCACAGGAAACTCCAATGTGGAGCTCGCAAAAGAGATATGCGACACCCTGGGTATTCCCCTGGGCAGGGCAGAGGTAAAGAACTTCAGCGATGGAGAGATATGTGTGGAGATTCAGGAAAGTGTAAGAGGGCTGGACATATATGTGGTGCAGTCCATATGTCCGCCGAGCAACGATAACCTCATGGAGCTTCTCATAATGCTCGATGCCCTCAAGAGGGCATCTGCAAGCTGTATAACAGCGGTTATACCCTACTATGGCTACGCAAGGCAGGACAGAAAGGTTGCCCCGCGCACACCCATATCCGCAAAGCTCGTTGCAGACCTCATAGAGGTCGCAGGTGCAACCAGAGTTGTGTGCATGGACCTCCATGCAGGACAGATACAGGGGTTTTTCAACATACCCGTGGACAACCTCTTCGCAACACCCATACTCTTAGGATACATAAAGGAGAACTTCAGGGATGACATTGTGGTGGTCTCCCCTGATGCAGGTGGTGTGGAAAGGGCAAGGGCATTTGCAAAGAGGCTTTCAGCTGGGCTTGCCATAGTGGACAAGAGAAGGTCAAAGCCAAATGTCTCAGAGGTGCTCCATGTGATAGGTGATGTGAGGGGAAAACTTGCCATACTGCTTGACGATATAGTGGATACAGCAGGCACGCTGGTTAACTCTGCACAGGCACTTAAAGAGCACGGTGCAAAGGAGATTTACGCATGCTGTACCCACGGGGTGTTTTCAGGCCCCGCAATAGAGAGAATAGAGGACTCACCAATAAAAGAAGTGGTGGTTACAAACACCATACCAAAAAGACCTGGCAAGGAGAGTAAAAAGATAACCTATCTGTCTGTTAGCTCTCTCCTTGCAGAGGCAATAAGAAGGATACACTTTGGAGAGTCCGTAAGCTCACTATTCGTATAGGAGGATTCAGAAGATGGAAAAGGTGGAACTGAAGGCATGGCGAAGAGATGAGCTTGGCAAGGGACCCTGCAGGAGGTTGCGCAGGGCAGGGTTTGTGCCAGCAGTACTCTACGGGCCTGATACTGACAACATAAACCTGAAGCTCCGTACCGTGGACATAGAAAGGGCACTTCACAGCTACAGGGGCGGAAGCCTGATGCTTGAGCTCGACATAGAGGGAGACAGAAAGATGGCAGTCTTCAAGGCAATAGAGCGTCATCCAGTAACAGACAGAATACTCCATGTGGACCTGCAAAATGTGGTCAAGGGACACAAGATAGCTGTGGATGTGCCAGTAAATATAGTTGGTAGAGCAGTGGGTGTTGCAAAGGGTGGAATTCTACAGCAGGAGGCAAGAAAACTCAGGGTGGAGTGCCTGCCAGACAATATCCCTGATTCAATAGATGTGGATGTTACAGAGCTTGACATAGGCGAGTCCATCCATGTGGCAGACCTTAAACTGCCAGAGTCTGTAAGGGTTCTCGACGATGAAAGCCTTACTATAGTGCTTGTCTCTGAACCCACAAAAGAGGAAGAGGCAGTAGAAAAGGTGGAGGAAGAGGCCGAGGAGACAGTCCAGGAGGAAGAAAAAGAAGAGGAGTAAAATACAGCACAGGGTTTTGTTCCTCCTGGCCTGTTTGCCCTCTGTGGCCTTCTGCGGGGATTTACCCTGTAAAAACACTTTAATGCAGATTCAGGGGTGTGCCGATTGTTTATAATTGTGGGGCTTGGTAATCCTGGCAGTAAGTACAGAAACACAAGACATAACATAGGCTTTATGGTTGTGGAATGTCTTGCAGAGAAAGAAGGCATGGGGCTTGTAAGGGAAGCCCCCCACTATATCTGGAACAGAGGGATGCTGGATGGTACAGACATAGTGATTGCAGAGCCCTTGACCTTTATGAACAGAAGCGGGCTTGCTGTAAGAGAGCTTCTTGAAAGATTTGATGCAGGGCCCGAAAGTCTTATAGTGGTGCACGATGACTGTGACCTTCCGCTTGGCAGGATAAGGATAAGGAAAAAAGGCAGTAGTGGTGGACACCGTGGTGTTGCCTCTGTAATAGAGGAGCTTCGTACAGAATGGTTCACACGGGTGAGGATGGGTATAGGCAGACCCCGAGAAGGAGGGCTAAGAGACTATGTGCTCTCTGCCTTCACAGAGGAAGAAAAAAGTGCTGTTGGAGATTTCGTAAAGAAGGGGGCAGAGGCCATAAGGGCAATAATAATTCAGGGTGTTGACAGGGCGATGAATCTTTATAACACTCAATAAAAATAAAAGGGGAAAGGAGTAACCATGATAGATGTAGCAAAGCTTTCACCACTTTTCGCCATCGCAGGGCTCCTGCTTGCTGTGGTAATCTATCTTTACATCAAGCGCCAGCCAGAGGGCACCCCGCGGATGCGTGAGATAGCAGAGCTCATACACGAAGGCGCCATGGTGTATCTTAAAAGACAGTACTCCATACTCGTGGTTTTTCTGGTTGTGGTTGCTGTGCTTCTTGCCATATTCATAAATCCCTACACCGCGGTTGCATATGTGTGTGGTGCGGTATCGTCCATGCTGGCTGGCTTTTTCGGGATGAAATCAGCCACGAGGTCGAATGTAAGGACCGCACAGGCTGCGAACCTCTTCAAGCCCAGCACCGCACAGGCACTATCGGTGGCATTCCTCGGTGGTTCTGTGATGGGGCTTTCTGTGGCAAGCCTGGGACTTCTGGGAGTGGGCGTGCTCTTTATAGTGTTCGGGAAGCCAGAGACAGCGGTCATAATAAACGGGTTTGCCATGGGAGCATCCACAATAGCCCTTTTTGCCCGTGTGGGCGGAGGTATATACACCAAGACAGCGGATGTGGGAGCAGACCTTGTGGGTAAAGTGGAGGCAGGTATCCCGGAGGATGACCCCCGCAACCCTGGTGTTATAGCAGACAATGTGGGAGACAATGTGGGCGATGTTGCAGGCCTCGGGGCAGATATATTCGAGTCCTATGTGGGCTCAATAGTTGCATCCATAGCCATAGGGGCTACCGCGGTGGTGGGCTCAAAGGTTGCAGACCTTGGCTCTCCGTATTCACTCATGTCACTTCCAGTGGTGCTTGCAATGGCAGGGCTTGTGGCCTCAATCATAGGCATAGGTGCAATGAAGTTTCTTGAGAGCAGAGACCCCGCAGCAGCGCTCCGATATGCAACAGTTATCTCTCTTGCACTCTTTGTGGTCTTTGCCTTCTTTACAGTGGGACTTGTTGGTGTGGACCTGAAGGTCATGTGGGCCATAGTTGCAGGTGCAGGTGCAGGGCTTGCCATAGGGCTTATAACAGAGTACTACACCGCAGCAGGCCCGATAAAACGCATAGCAGAGGCAAGCCAGACAGGGCCTGCAACAAACATAATAACAGGCGTTGCAGTGGGGCTTGAAAGCTGTGCACTGCCAGTGCTCGCCATATGTCTTGCCATATTCATAGCAAACCACTTTGCAGGCATCTACGGTATAGGCATAGCAGCGGTTGGAATGCTGGCAACAACAGGCGTTATAATGAGTGTTGATGCCTACGGGCCAATTGCTGACAATGCAGGCGGAATCTCCGAGATGAGCGGGCTCGGCAAGGATGTAAGAAAGATAACCGACAGCCTTGATGCCCTGGGCAACACCACCGCAGCCATAGGCAAGGGGTTTGCCATAGGCTCTGCTGCACTCACCGCCCTTGCCATGTTCAGCGCCTACGCACAGACCATAGGTAAGGAGATGGGCAGGTCCTTCCACATAATAGTTACAGACCCGATGGTGGTCATAGGGCTTCTCATAGGTGGCATACTGCCGTTCTTCATAGGTGCTCTTACCATGACGAGTGTGGGAAGGGCTGCGTTCAAGATGGTAAACGAGATACGCAGACAGTTCAAGGAAATACCAGGACTTCTTGAGGGCAGACCAGGGGTAAAGCCCGATGTGGCAAAGTGTATAGACATAAGCACAACCGCAGCCCTTAAGGAGATGATAGCCCCAGGGCTTGTCGCGGTCATAGCCCCCGTGCTTGTGGGCTTTCTCTTTGGCCCCCATGCACTGGGTGGAATGCTCGCAGGTGCAACAGTTGCAGGTGTGCTTCTGGCTCTGTTTATGGCAAACTCAGGTGGTGCATGGGATAACGCAAAAAAGCTCATAGAGAAGGGTAACTACGGTGGTAAGGGCTCTGATGCCCACAAGGCCTCTGTTGTGGGAGATACCGTGGGAGACCCCTTCAAGGATACATCAGGGCCTGCAATGAACATACTCATAAAGCTTATGAGTATAGTGTCGCTGGTTATAGCACCACTTCTTGTATGACAGGGCTGAAGAGGAGACTCAGGCGGGGCTGACAGGGTGTTTCAGGGTCAGCCCCTTTTGTTTTTCAGGGAAACACAGGATGGGACTTAAATCAGGCATAGTGGGTCTGCCAAATGTGGGTAAATCCACACTCTTCAATGCCCTCACAAAGGCAGGCGCAGAGGTATCAAACTATCCCTTCACCACCATAGAGCCCAACATGGGTGTGGTGCCCGTAAGGGATGAAAGACTCGTAAGGATAGCAGAGCTCGTAAGGCCCGAAAGGGTGGTGCCAGCCACAGTGGAGTTTGTGGATATTGCAGGACTTGTAAGGGGAGCAAGCAGGGGTGAGGGACTTGGCAATCAGTTTCTGGCACACATACGCGAGGTTGATGCCCTCTGCCACATCGTAAGATGCTTTGAAAAAGAGGATGTGGCACACACAGAAGGCGAGCTGAACCCTGAAAGAGACATAGACACCATAAATACAGAACTCATACTCGCAGACATTGAAACCCTTGAGAGAAGAATAGCAAAGCTGGAAAAGCCAGCAATCTCTGGAGACAAAAAGGCAGGCAGACTGCTTGAGGCAAGTGTTACTGTAAAGAAACACCTTGAGGATGGCAGACCTGCAAGAACTCTTCCAGATGAGCTTATAAAAGAGATAAAGGAGCTAAATCTTCTTACTGCAAAACCCGTCATATATGTGGCAAATACCTCTGAGGAGGTCCCGCAGGGTCTGAACCCCCATGCACAGAGGGTAAAGGAGGTAGCCCACACAGAGGGGGCAGGCTTTGTGTCTCTATGTGCAAGGCTTGAGGCAGAGCTTGCAGAGCTTGAAGAAGAGGATAGAAGGGAATTCATGAAGGAGCTTGCCATGGAAGAGACTGGCATAGACAGGCTCGTTAAAGAGAGTCTTAAGGTTCTGGGGCTTATAACATTCTTTACCATAAAGGGTGGCAGGGAGTGCAGGGCATGGCTCATAAAGGAGGGCACAAGGGTGCAGAAGGCAGCAGGCAGGGTGCACACGGACTTTGAAAAGGGGTTCATAAAGGCAGAGGTCATGGGATGGAAGGACCTTCTTGAATGTGGCTCTGAGACAGCCTGCAGACAGAAAGGGCTTGTAAGAATAGAGGGAAGGGACTATGTGGTAAGAGATGGAGACATTATATCCTTCAGGTTTGCCCTGTAGGAACGGGGCCTGTTAGACTATCTCGTATTCCTCTCTGTGGAAGGTTTCAACTGCGACTACCACCACCTTGTTTTTGAACCTCTTTCTGAGCTCATCTATAACGCCGTCTTTCTCTTGGAGGAGTTCTGCAATCTGCGGGTTCACATAGAGGTATACCTTACCGCTTTTTCGTGGGAGTTCCCTTACAAGTTCCCTGTATATCTCTGTTGCGACTGCGTCTTTTCTCTTTACCAGTCCATCGCCATCGCAGTAGGGGCATCTGTCAAGAAGGCTCTGCTGCAGGCTTTCGCGTATTCGTTTACGCGTCATCTCAACGATACCGAGCTCTGAGATTTTAAGTATGTTGGTTCGTGCCCTGTCCTCGCCGAGCTCATCACGCAGTGTGCGGTAGACCCTCTCACGGTCTGCCTGGCGGGTCATGTCTATAAAGTCTATGATTATTATTCCACCTATGTTGCGCAGTTTGAGCTGGCGGACTATCTCCCTTGTTGCCTCAAGGTTTGTCCTTAGGATTGTCTCGTCAGAGCTTTTTCTACCGATGTAACGGCCCGTGTTAACATCTATTGCTGTGAGGGCCTCCATCTGGTCTATAACTATGTAGCCACCAGATGGCAGGTAGACCGTTCTGGACAGTGCCTTCTCAAGCTCCACCTCTATTCCCCTGGTGTCAAAAAGTGGGACATCTTCTGTGTGGAGCTTTATCCTTGGGGCAAGCTCTGGCATGAACCTTTCTGCAAAGCTCTTTGCCCGTTCGTACTCCTCCCTGGAGTCTATTATGAACCAGCGCACATTGGGTGTGAACATATCCCTTATGGCACGCAGTGTGAGGTCTGGCTCCTCGTAGAGGAGTGCAGGTGCATCCAGGCCTGCGAGTTTTTCCCTTATGCTCTCCCAGAGTTTTATGAGGTAGTCCATGTCAGCGTGTATCTCTTCTGCCCTTCTGCCTTCACAGACAGTTCTTATTATGAACCCATAGCCAGGGGGCTTCAG
>JALUQR010000097.1 GCA_027017505.1 bacterium | reverse complement strand
AGTTGAAACTCACCGAAGGGAACAAGGGCTGTGTAGTCATAACAGTGTGCCTTGATATCCCGAGGATAGAAGCAGTCCTTGAGACATTGCCTTTTTGTCTCTCCAGTACCTTGAGAACCAGCTCCCTTGCTTTTTTGGGTGATATTTTTCTCAGT
Organism: bacterium; assembly: GCA_027017505.1. Lineage (GTDB taxonomy): Bacteria > Desulfobacterota > GWC2-55-46 > GWC2-55-46 > DRQE01 > DRQE01. The sequence goes on along the minus strand of JALUQR010000097.1, from coordinate 12,392 downwards.
TCATGGTAGCTTATTACCATAGGCTGTCTCTCCATCCTGGTAGTTTGAGTGGTCCTTGAGACCAGTTGATGTTTAGTCTCTTAAAGATATACACGTGAGAGAGACAGCCTCAACCCTTTTTACATCCCCTGTTTCATCCCCACTGCCCTCCGGGTGGTAAGTATGTCTATACCTATTCCCAGGAGAGGGAAGCAAATACTTGACAAATTTAATAAGGTATATTAAATTTTTTATACTGGACTTTTTCCTTCCAGGTAGATGGGTAGCCCCTTATGAGACTATCGACAAAGGGACAATATGCTGTGAGGGCCCTTGTGAACCTTGCAAGCCACAGCGGAGAGGGCCCTGTAACCCTGAAGGACATATCAGAGGAAGAGGGTATATCGCTCTCTTATCTGGAGCAGCTATTTGTAAAGCTGAGGAAGGGTAACGTGGTAAGGAGTGTGCGTGGGCCTGGAGGAGGTTACGTGCTTGCAAGGCCCTCGTCTGATATAAGCGTTGGAGAGGTCATAACCGTTGTAGAGGAACCACTCAATCCTGTTGCGTGCCTGGATGAGAACTCCAAGGGGTGCGAACGGGCAGAAAGATGTATAACACAGCGTGTGTGGAAAGGTCTTGCAGATAGGATAAGAGAGTTTCTCAACTCGGTGAGTATCGAGGAGTTGAGCATCCAGGCAAAGGCTCTCGACAACAGGGGTTCACATCCAAAAGGCACTGCATCGCGAAGAAGCCCCAGGAGGTCTCCTTCACGATGTAAACAGGGGCTACTGGATTGAGCCACGCGTAATCAAAACCATAGGCGAGGAGGTCTGTCTATCTTGGAGAAGAGGATCTATTTCGATCACAATGCAACAACACCTGTACACGAAGAGGTATTAGATGCGATGCTTCCCTATCTGAGGGATGAATGGGGGAATCCTTCGAGCATACACTGGGCAGGTAGAGGTCCAAGGAAGGCTGTTGAGGATGCCCGTGAGCAGGTGGCAGCATTTCTCAACTGCACTCCCCTGGAGATAATATTCACAAGCTCAGGCACAGAGGGTGATAACCTTGCCATAAAGGGCATAGCCTATGCGCTACGCTCAAAGGGAAACCACATAATAACCACAAAGGTCGAACACCCGGCGGTGCTGAACACCTGCAAGTATCTCGAGAAGGAAGGGTTCGATGTCACGTACCTGGGTGTCGATGCCAACGGAATGCTCAGTCTCGATGAGCTACGTGAGAGTATAACCCCAAAGACCATACTGATTACCATAATGTATGCAAACAACGAAACAGGGGTAATCTTCCCCATAGAGGAGATAGGCAAAATCGCCCGTGAAAGGGGTATAACATTCCACACAGATGCTGTGCAGGCTGCGGGAAAACTGCCCCTTGATGTTACAAAGCTCAACTGTGACCTTCTGAGCATTTCAGGCCACAAGATTTACGCACCAAAGGGTATTGGTGCCCTCTATATAAGAAGGGGTGTAAGGGTGGTGCCCCTCATCCACGGTGGACACCACGAGAGAAACCGCAGGGCAGGCACAGAGAATGTGGCAGGCATTGTCGCCCTGGGCAAGGCGTGCGAGATAGCAATGAGGGATATGGACAAAGAGGTGGCACACATAAAGTACCTGCGGGATAAACTCGAAAAGGGACTCATGGAAAGAATACCCCATGTAAGGCTTAACGGACATCCTGAAAAAAGAATACCCAACACGACAAACCTGGGGTTTGACTTCGTGGAGGGTGAATCCCTCCTTCTGAACCTTGACATGCTGGGTATAGCAGCCTCAAGTGGCTCTGCCTGCACATCCGGCAGTCTTGAGCCCTCACATGTGCTCGTTGCCATGGGCATACCTCCAGCGCTCTCACACGGCTCCGTAAGGTTCAGCCTCGGCAGGTTCAACACAGAAGAGGATGTGGACTACCTTCTCGAAAAGATGCCACCCATAGTGGAAAGAATGCGCAGTATGTCTCCCCTTTGGAACGAGGCCGAAAAGAAGGGCATGTTCATGGCCATCGAAGAAAAATAAAACAGAGAAAAGGAGAATCAATACCATGTACAGCGAAAAGGTTATGGACCACTTTACAAACCCACGCAATGTGGGTGAAATAGAAGATGCCAATGGCGTTGGCATGGTGGGCAACCCTGCCTGCGGGGATATAATGAAGCTCACCATAAAGGTGGAAGATGGCGTCATAAAGGACATAAAGTTTAAAACCTTTGGCTGTGGAGCAGCCATTGCAACAAGCAGTATGGTTACAGAGCTCGTTAAGGGCAAGCCCCTTGATGAGGCAGAAAAGATAACCAACAAGACCGTTGCAGAGGCTCTTGACGGATTGCCCCCTGTAAAGATGCACTGCTCCAACCTCGCAGCAGATGCCCTCCATGCAGCCATAGAGGACTACAAAAAACGCCTTAAAGAAAAAAAACAACAGTAGATATAACACCTGACAAGACCTGTAACTTTAAAACAAATGCGGGCTACCTGCCCGCACATCTTTTTAAGAACCATGAAAGGACGCGTACTTGTAGCGATGAGCGGTGGTGTGGACTCCTCTGTTGCAGCCCTTCTTCTGAAAAGGGCTGGCTATGAGGTAATAGGCATATCCATGCAGCTGTGGGACTACTCTGAAAAGGAAGACCAGCCCGCAACACAGGGTAGCTGTTGCTCGCCAGAGGACATGGCAGATGCCCGAAGGGTGGCACACACCATAGGTATACCCTTCTATGTGCTGAACATGGAGGAGGTGTTCTCAAAAGAGGTGGTGGACTACTTCGTTAAAAGCTACCTCAGGGGTGAAACACCGAACCCGTGTGTTAAGTGCAATTCAGAGATAAAGTTCAATGTGCTCATAAAGAGGGCATTTGAACTTGGTGCACAGTACATTGCAACAGGCCACTACGCAAGGATAAGAAGGGATGCACAGGGCAGATACCACCTTCTTAAGGGTGTGGACAGGGGGAAAGACCAGTCCTACTTTCTCTTCAGCCTCACGCAGAAGACAATGGCGCATGTGCTCTTTCCAGTGGGAGAGCTCACAAAGGCAGAGGTGAGAAGTATGGCAAGACAGGCAGGCCTTAAGGTATCTGAAAAGGCAGAAAGCCAGGAGATATGCTTCGTGGAGGACCGTAACTACCGCAACCTCCTTGCAGAATACGCACCACAGGAAAGGGGCAGAATAGTGGACACAGAGGGAAACCTTCTCGGCTATCACACAGGGCTTTTCAGATACACCATAGGCCAGCGAAGGGGGCTTAACATAAGAAACGGTATGGGCCCATACTATGTGGTCTCAATGGACAGGGAAAAAAACGAGCTCATTGTGGGAAAAGAAGACGAGCTTCTTTCAGAGGGGCTTTACGCAAGGGAGATTAACTGGATAATGGAACCACCACACACACCCATAAGGGTGGAGGCCAGGATACGCTACCGCCACAGCCCTGTATCTGCCATCGTTACACCACACGCAAGAGATAGCGCACTCGTCAGATTCTCCACCCCGCAGAGGGCTGTAACCCCTGGGCAGGCGGTGGTATTCTACAGGGGTGATGAGGTTATCGGCGGTGGATGGATAGAAAGAGCGGTAAAGGAGTTTGAGCAGGATGCCAAAGAGCTTTGCAATTAAGACCCTCGGATGCAGGGCAAACCAGTATGACTCAACAGCCCTTGAGGAGATGCTGAAAGAGCAGGGGTTTGAAAGGGTTGACACCCTCGAGGGGGCTGATGCCTATATAATAAACACCTGTACTGTAACATCCAAGACGGACAGCGAGGCACGCCAGCTTATACGCAGGATAAGGCGCAGAAACCCCCACTCTGTGATAATCGTTACGGGCTGTTATGCACAGGTCTATCCTGAAAGGATAAGGGAGCTGGGCTGTGTGGACTACATAGTTGGCAACCCTGATAAAACACGCATTGCAGAGTGCATAAGGGCAGGCAGAACCCCAGAGAGCCGTCTGATTGTGGGCAACTTCAAAGAGGGCACCCCGCTTTCACTGCGTATAAAAACACCCCCTGCCAGAACAAGGGTTAACCTTAAGGTGCAGGACGGCTGTAACAGAAACTGCTCTTACTGCATAATCCCGAGGGCAAGGGGAAGCTCAAAGAGTCTGCCACCCGAGGAGGTGCTCCAGGAGATAGAATCCCTCATAGAGCAGGGTGTAAGGGAGTTCGTTCTTACTGGCATACACCTGGGTGGCTACGGGCTTGACCTCACACCAGCCACAGACATAACAGGGCTTGTAAAAACCATAGAGGAACGGGCCTATCCTGCAAGGTTCAGGATAAGCTCCCTTGACCCTGATGAACTCACAGACGAGCTCATAGAGATTCTCTCCTCTGCAAGGACAATATGCCCGCACCTGCATCTACCCCTTCAAAGCGGGGATGACCACATACTCCGCCTTATGCGCAGACCCTACACCGCCGGGCTCTTCAGAAAAAAGGTTACATCCCTTTACAACAGGGTAAAGGACATTGCCATAGGGGTGGACATAATGGTGGGCTTTCCAGGTGAGGGAGACAGAGAGTTTCTCAACACCCTGAGACTCGTTGAGGAACTGCCCGTATCCTACATGCACATATTCCCGTACTCAAAACGGCCAGGAACCCCTGCGGTGGAACTGCCAGGCCAGGTGGCCCCAAAGGTGGTCAGAAAGAGGGTGGAAAGGCTCAAGGAGCTTGACAGTGCGAAAAGGCTTGCCTTCTACAGGGCATCCGCTGGCTCTGTAAGGAGGGTTATAGTGGAGTCCACAAGGGATAGAAAAACAGGGCTTCTCTGTGGAAGAACGGAGAACTACATACCCACCCTCTTTGAGGGCGATGACACCCTTATGGGAAAAGAAGTAAAAATAAGGCTTACAGATGCATACCCCCACGGGATGAAAGGTGTTCTCCATGAGGAAAAGACACTCGCTTTTGAAAGCACTGGAAGAGAGGCTACTGGTTGAGTTCAAGGACAGGGCACTGCTTGAAAGGGTGTTCATACACAGTTCCTATGCTAACGAGAGGAAAGAGGAGGGGCTTGAATCCAACGAGAGGCTTGAGTTTCTGGGAGATGCCATACTCTCTGCAATCATAAGTGACATGCTCTACAGGGCATTTCCCCAGCTCGATGAGGGAAGACTCACACACATACGGGCACGGGTGGTCAACCGCAAGGTGCTCTCAGAGCTTTCCGAAGGGCTCGGCCTTGGCAAACTGCTTCTGCTTGGCAGGGGCGAGGAAAAGGCAGGTGGAAGAAAAAACCCTGCCATACTTGCAGACACACTGGAGGCCCTTATTGCAGGTATATACATTGACAGGGGTTACAGAACCGTATACCGTACCATAAAAAGGCTCTTCTCACCCCTTATAGATATGTATTCAGAAAGAGAGCTTTACTTTGACTTCAAGCCCATACTGCAGGAGATAGCCCAGAAGCACTTCAAGGAGGCACCCACCTACAGGGTGGTGAAAGAAGAAGGTCCATCACACAGGAAGGTCTTCTCCGTTGAGGTACTGCTTAAGGGAAGGGTGCTCGGCAGGGCAAGGGCAGGAAAAAAGAAGACCGCTGAACAGCTCTCCGCACGCTCTGCCATAGAGGTTCTGAAAAAACAGGGCTACACGCTTTAGACCAATGGGCAGAAAGAAACAGCTCATAATACCGGTGTTCATACCCCTTGCGGGGTGTCCCCACAGGTGTATTTACTGTAACCAGCAGAGGATTACATCTGCGGTGGGTCTTCCCACAGTTGAACAGGTGGAGCACACCGTAAAACGCTACCTTTCCACCTGGAAAGCAGAAGGCAGAAGGGAGCTTGCCTTCTATGGAGGCACATTTACAGCCCTGCCACAGAGCCTGCAGGAAGACTACCTTAAGTGTGCCAGAAGGCTTGTTGAAAAGGGCCTTGTGGATTCTGTTCGCATCTCCACAAGGCCTGACTGTGTGGATAGCTTTACTGCGGAATTCCTCAGTGCCATGGGTGTGGAAACAGTGGAGCTTGGTGTGCAATCAATGGTGGATGAGGTTCTGAGGCTTTCAGAACGGGGACACACCAGGGCAGACACCGTAAACGCTGTGAGGGTGCTCAGGGCACACAATATCACTGTTGGTGTGCAAATCATGCCAGGGCTTCCTGGAGATACCGTGGAGACCATCCTTGAGACAGCCCGCAGGGTTACAGCCCTCAAACCCAGCATGGCAAGGATATACCCCACCCTGGTCATAAAAGACACCCCACTTGAAAGACTCTTCAGAGAGGGCAGATACACCCCCTGGCCACTTGAAAGGATGGTAGAAGTGTGTGCCACCATATACAGGCTCTTTACAGAGAAGGGCATAAGGGTTATAAGGATGGGGCTACAGCCCACAGGTGAACTTGTAAGAGCCATCGTTGCAGGCCCGTTTCATCCTGCCTTTGGTGAGCTTGTAAAGAAAGAGGCAGGGCTTATTTAAACCTCTTTCTGTAAAGCACAGGTATGACGATAAGTACCACCAGCACAAGCCCTGCAAGAAGCCCCCAGCCAGGTCTTCCGCTCACTATGAGGCTGAAAAGAGAGCTTGAAAAGAACACATAGCCTATAACCCCTGGAAGCATGAACAGGAAAGAGGCAACCGCATAGTGGGAGAACCTTATTCCAGTAAGGCCGAATGCGTAGTTTAAAAGATTAAACGGTAAAAGTGGCACGAGCCTTGTTATGGCAACTATCTTCCAGCCCTGTTTTTTCACCTCTCTGTCGAGCTCTTCAAGGCGTGTACCCTTTATCCTTTCCTCAACCCATTCCCTGCCCATGTACCTTGCAACAAGGAAGGCAGAGCTTGCCCCCAGGGTTGCTCCCACAGACGCATAGACCACACCCCACAGTGGGCCAAACACTATTCCACCCACCACGGTAAGTGGCAGGCCTGGAATGAAAAACACAGGTGCAATGGTATATATGAGTATGTACACGAGTGGAGCCCATACGCCATAGCCCTCTATCCACTCCTTGAGGCCCTCTTCATCCAGGTATCCGCTGGTACCGAGCCATCGTAGAAAGACAGCACCACAGAGTGCAAGCCCTGCAAGCAGGGCGAACTTTACAGCGGGGCGCTTCATAGCGTTATGGGCTGAACCTGCCTGTTTCCATAAACTTAAGGGTTTCTTCCAGAGTGGGTATGCCTCTTCTGCCGGAAAGGCTCCTGCACTTAAGGGCTGAAAAGGCAGAGGCAAACTCAAGGGTCTTTTTAATGTGCCAGCCATTGAGCAGTCCGTAGATGTAGCCCCCGTGGAACACATCCCCTGCCCCCGTGGTATCCACCACATCATCCACCTGGTAGGCAGGCTGTTCTATCAACACATCCTTGTACATGGTTATACTGCCATTTTCACCGAGGGTTATGGTTATCGCACGGGCATCTGGATATTCCACAGAGAGTGTTTTGAGTGCCCTGAAGGGGTCCAGGTCTATGTAGCAGGAGAAATCCTCCGAGCCAACAATGTAGTCCACAAACCCGAGGAGCTCTTCCATGCCAGGGTACATCCTGTCTGCATCTATCATGGTGGGTATGGAGAGCTCTTTTGCAATTCTCAGTGCCTTGAGGGTTGCATCCTTCATGTAGCCATCCACAAGGAGAAAGTCCACACCCTTGAAGGCGTCCTCCTTTATGTCCTCTGCAGAGAGCACCCCCACTGTGGGCTTCTGCCATAGTATGGTGCGCGTGCCGTTCTGCCTGTTAACTATTATGAAGGAGCGCTGTGATAGCCCGCCCTTTCTTACCACCATGAACTCTGTTGAGACCCCTTCGTCCTGAAATCTTCTGATTATCTCTGTGCCGTCCCTGTCGTCAGCCACAATGCCGATCATCCTTGTCCCTATGCCGAGCCTTGCAAGGCTTACAAGGGCCGTTGCAACCTGCCCGCCTCCTTCAACTGCAAGCTCTATGGCCTCCCGTTTGGTGTTCTCTCTCGGGAAGCCATCTGCAAGGGCAAGGTAATCCATACAGCACTGACCCACACCAAGTACCATCTTTTCCATAGGCTACTCTCCCATAAGCTGTATTACTATACGCCTCCTTCTGGGGCGGTTGTCAAAGTCCATGAACACTATCTGTTGCCATGTTCCAAGAAGAAGGGCCCTGTCCCTGAAGGGAACTGTAATGCCAGGTTTCATGAGCGCTGCCCGCACATGGGAAAACCCGTTGCCATCGTGCCATCGCTGGTCGTGACGATAGGGTATGTCCGCAGGCACGAGCCTTTCTATGGCATCTCTGAGGTCATCTATGACACCCTCTTCGTATTCTATGGTGGTTACAGATGCAGTGGAGCCAGGCACAAACACACACGCAAGGCCACTTGTAAGCCCGCTTTCAAGAACAGCCCTTCTGACACTGTCCGTTATGTCCACAATGTGGGTGAATCCACGGGAGTCAAGCTCTATAAAGGTGGTACGAACCATAGTATTCTTATAGATAGCACATAGCCCACCGTGTAATCAACAATTGTCTTGCCTTCACAGGAGGTGTTTATTATTATAGAAGGACAACCTTAACCTGACAAAAAGGAGGTGCTCTTCTATGAGAAGTATACTTGCAGTAGTTGTGCTGACAGTACTCTTTACCGCTGGTGTATACACTGCCCATGCTGGAATGTATATTAAAAAGCAGGTTGGCAGGGATCAGACAGAGGAGGTCTTTATTGACAGCGGAAGGATGAAGATAGTTACAGGCTACAGGGGCATGGGCACAATCAATGTAAGTATTGTGGATACCACGGGGGAGAGGTTCATTCTGGTTCAGCCTGCAAGAAAGGTATACCTTGAGGTTACATTCAGGGAGTACAAAGAGTTTTTTGAGGATATGCAGAAACAGATGGGCATACCATCTGTGGAGAGCATGAATCCCTCGGATATACCCTTTGCTGTGAAGGAGGAAGAGGAAACCCGAAGATACGCTGGCAGTGGAGAGAAGATTGCAGGGTATTCAACAAAACTGCTTGTTATAGAGCGTGGTGGCAGAGAGGTTGAAAGAAGGTGGGTATCGGAAAGGTTCATAAAGGACATCCTGAAGGAGATAGACATTAAAAAACTCGGTGGTCTTGGTGGCACATCTGGCACCATGGCCATTCTCTTGCAGGCTGAAAGTATAAGGGCCATGGCAGAGGAGATGCCACTTAAAGAGGTAAACCTTCTTGACAGGACAGCCTCCACTGTGGTCAAGGTGGAACACAGAAGGTTTCCCCCTTCTGTATTCAGCCCCCCTGAGGGTTACAGAAGGGTTGACATAAAGGAGTTCTTCTTTCCAGGTGGCAACATACCCTTTCAGCGCTGATTGTTAGAGCCATTCATCCCCCCGGGAATATCCCATCAGTGCGTCCAGGCACGGCTGTGTCAGGGTCTGTCCTTTAAGCGTTATACAGCAGACCTTGCTCTGGGCTTTCCTGCCATCTGCGGGAACACTTAAGTGCTTTCCTGCAGGCATGGCCTGGATTTTGTGTTATAATTGGATTCAGGATGATACCCCTTAAGGATGATAATCCCACTTACAGCTATCCCTACATCACCGTAGGGCTTATTGCAGTCAACATCCTCATATTTCTTTTTCAGCTCGGGCTTGGACCTGAGCATTTTGCCATGTTTGTGCTTGTAACTGGTGCCATACCCTATGAAATTGTCAACCTTGTTGACATCTATCCCGCAGACCTTGTGCCCCCGCCATTCACGCTTCTTACAGCCATGTTCGTTCACGGAGGGCTATTTCATCTTCTCGGCAACATGCTCTATCTGTGGATATTTGGAGACAACATAGAGGACAGGCTGGGGCACTTAAGGTTTCTCCTCTTTTATCTCTTCACGGGTATCATGGCAAGCCTTGCCCACATAATGGTCAACCCCGAGTCCACGGTGCCCATGATAGGTGCAAGTGGTGCTGTTGCTGGTGTACTGGGGGCATACTTTGTGCTCTTTCCCAGAGCAGGGGTCATAACACTGCTGTGGTTCTTCTTCTTTATAGAGATTGTTAGAATACCAGCGGTGGTCTTTCTTGGAATATGGTTTGCCTTCCAGCTTATGAGCTCGGGCCTTGGTGGAGGTATCGCATGGTACGCACACATAGGTGGATTTATAACAGGGGCACTGATAATCCTCGTGGTAAAACCAAGACGCCACAGATACTGAAAAAAAGACTTGACAGGATGTCCCTCATAGATTAGAATTATTTAAAAATTGTAATGGTTCTAAAAAAGTTATGATAATAGACCTTGAGAAATACAGAAGCAAGGGGCTGAAGCTCACCCCCCAGAGGCTTGCCATCCTTGAGTATCTGGATGGCAACACCTCTCATCCCACTGCAGAGGACATATACAGGGCTGTAAAGAAGAAGTACCCCACAATATCCTTTGCAACGGTGTACAACACACTCCAGGCCCTTCTCAGGATAGGCGAGATTATGGAGCTCACCATAGACCCCGAGCGCAGGCACTTTGACCCGAACACCACCCCACACCACCATGTTATATGCACCGAGTGTGGCAGAATAGGCGATGTATTTGTGGACTACTCGGATAAACTCAGGCTTCCAGAAAATATTACGGAGGAATTCACCATAACATCAATCCACATAGACTTCTATGGCGTGTGTAGGCACTGTAAAAAGAAGAAAGGAGGATGAAGCCATGCAACTTCGTAGTATTTTAACAACCGCATTACTTCTGCTTTTAATAACAGTTATTTATCCACCCGCACAGGCAGAGGACCTTACGGAGATGTTTGAGCCTCTTCCAGAGGTTGCAGAAAGCACAGAAAACCCCGTAACAGAAGAAAAGGTGGAGCTTGGCAAACTTCTTTACTTCGATCCCAGGCTCTCCAGAAGTGGTCTTATAAGCTGTAACAGCTGTCACAGCCTTGCAACCGCTGGTGTGGACAACCTGCCCACCTCTGTGGGACACGGCTGGCAGATAGGGGGCAGAAACGCACCCACCGTGCTCAACGCAGCGGTGCTTGGCAGTCAGTTCTGGGATGGAAGGGCCTCCACAGTAGAAGAACAGGCAAAAGGCCCCATAACAAACCCCATAGAGATGGCCTCAACAGAGGAGCTCGTGGTAAAAAGACTCAGCTCAATACCAGAGTATGTGGAGCTTTTCAAAAAGGCATTCCCCAATGAGAAAGACCCCATAACACTGGATAACATCGCAAAGGCCATTGCAGCATTTGAAAGAACACTCATGACGCCATCACCCTTCGATGCCTATCTCAAGGGAGATAAATCTGCCCTCACAGAGGATGCCAAAAAAGGCCTCAGACTGTTCGTTAAAAAGGGGTGTGTGCTCTGCCATAATGGAGTTGGCATAGGTGGTGGAAGTTTTCAGAAGTTCGACTACGGTACAGACGAGGGCAGATACACGGTTACAAAGAATGAAAAGGATAGAAAGGTCTTCAGGGTGGCTCCATTAAGAAATGTGGCACTCACATACCCCTACTTCCACGATGGCAGTGTGTGGAGCCTTGAAGACGCTGTAAGGATAATGGCGAAAAAACAGCTCGGTGTGAAACTGAGCGACAGAGAGGTCAAATACATCGTGGCATTTCTTAAATCCCTTACGGGTAAAAGACCCGAGATAACGCTTCCCGTGCTTCCACCATCGTCAGAGAAAACCCCGAAACCAGATGTGAGCACAAACTAAACCATACTAAACAAGGAGGTAGTGAAAGATGTCAGAAGCAAGGGTACAGAAACCTGCACCAGACTTTACGGCACAGGCGGTCATGCCAGACGGCTCCATAAAGGAGCTCACACTCTCAAGCTACAAGGGAAAGTATGTGGTGCTGTTCTTCTATCCGCTGGACTTCACATTCGTGTGCCCCACAGAGGTCATAGCATTCAGCGACAGAATAGGCGAGTTCAAAGAACGCAACACAGAGGTCATAGGGGTCTCTGTGGACAGCGTCTACACCCACACCGCCTGGCGTAACACACCCAGGAAGAAAGGTGGCATAGGTGAGATAACCTACCCGCTTGTTGCAGACATGAACAAAAAGATAAGCCAGAGCTACGGGGTACTGCTCGAAGAGCAGGGCATAGCACTGCGCGGACTCTTTATAATTGACCGCGATGGCATACTCAGACACATAACTGTAAATGACCTTCCCCTCGGCAGAAATGTGGACGAGGTGCTGAGAGTAATAGATGCAATACAGTTCTACGAGGAACATGGCGAGGTATGCCCCGCAAACTGGGAAAAGGGCAAAGAGGGCATGAAACCCAGCCCAGAGGGACTCGAGGAATACGCCAAGTCACACTTCTAAAAAACTTCAAGGAGGTTAAAAAAATATGGCTCTGTGGAAGTGTCAGAAATGTGGATACACTAAAGAAGCCAGATGCAAACCAAGAAAGTGCCCCGAGTGCGAGGGCAGAGAGTTTGCCAAGGAATGATAGACTAA
>JALUQR010000096.1 GCA_027017505.1 bacterium | reverse complement strand
TTTCTGAGGTTTGATGATGGTACAGTATCGGATAAGGGCATAGTAGAAGCATATGTATATCTTAAGAACAGAATTTTTATTAATGCATATCTTATCAGGTCCGGTATGGCTGAAGCTGATAGGACAAAAGAGCATACATACAGGGAAAGATTTTTAAAACTCGAAACAAAGGAACATTCTCATGGCTAAGGAATGGATATTGAATGTGGCAACAAACAGGTGGGGTTTAAATAAAAAGAACAGTGTGGGGCCTGTTTCGCTGTGGATTCGCGAGTGTAACCCGAAGGAAATCCATGAATGGGAGCGATTCTACTATGAAAAACTCGCGGATTTCATCTCTAAAAGGGGGTTTTCTCCATACAAATCTCCACAAGAATATATAGAAGAACTGGGAAGAAAACTCTACATCAAGATTACAGAAATCATCCAAGCAGAAATAGATGATGTAACTGAAGATGACTGTATTCAGTACATCCGGGAACTTGTAATAGACAGAACCTTCGATGGTTATCAGACAGAGATTAAAACAATTTATGGCAGACTGCAGAAGGAACTCGGTGTGGAGATAAAACCAGCACCGGACAGATGGGACAGGACCTACAATGTGGACTTCTACATTCAGATTGGAACCAGGTACATCGGTTTACAGATAAAACCAATTACATACGAACAGACTCCCGAAGTATACAGATGGAAGAAATGGCTTAGCAGGACCCATAAAAAGTTTGAGGAGGAACAGGGTGGAAAGGTCTTTGTGGTGTTTTCAATAAAGCGAGACCGAAAGAAGGAAATCTATAACCACGAAGTTGTGGATGAAATAAGAGACGCGATAAAGGAGCTCAGAAAAAGATGAGCCTCACCACATTTGTCCCATAAGATATATTATGTCAAATAATGTGGGAAGGCCGATTTTTCAAGCCCGCAAGACAGGTTACCCCCTGCTCTAATTTATGTTTTCCCTTTATCGGGCAGGACTTTTTTGAGAGGACTCTTCAGCCCCTGGGATGGTACTTCCGATGAAGCCTTTTCAGTCTTTCCCTTTCCACATGGGTGTAAATCTGGGTTGTGGATATGTCTGAATGCCCCAGAAGTTCCTGAAGGGCCCTCAGGTCTGCCCCTCGCTCAAGCAAGTGGGTTGCAAAGCTGTGGCGAAGGATGTGGGGCCTTATCTTATAACGCGGTATGCCAGCCCTGGAGGCATAATCCTTCAGTATACACCAGAAGTTCTGTCGTGTCATGCCTCCACCACGCCTGGTTACAAAAAGATACCTGCTCTGTCTGCCACCCAGTATGCGTGGACGCCCTTCATCCAGATAACGCCTTAAATACCTTATGGCCACCTCGCCAACAGGCACAAACCTCTCCTTCATGCGCTTGCCAAACACCCTTATGATGCCTGTTGAAAGGTCCACATCGTCCACACCAAGCCCCACAAGCTCTGACACCCTCACCCCGGTTGCATAGAGAAGCTCCACCATGGTCCTGTTACGCAGTCCCAGAGGGTCTCCCGTATCAATGCTTTCAAGAAGCCTTTCCACCTCGTCAAGAGTCAGATACTCTGGCACCCTCTTTGTAACCCCTGGAAGCTCCACCAGCTCACAGGGTGAACGCTCCACATACCCGTGTGTCTGCAAATACCTGTAAAACCCCCGCACGGCTATAAGCGTGCGCACCACAGAACCACGCGAAAGCCCCATGCCCTCAAGCTCCACCATGAACCTGCCTATATCACCACCAGCAACATCCAGAACAGAAAGCCCCTGTTTTGATAAAAACTTTATAAATTTTCTTAAATCTCTTCCGTAAGCATCTATGGTTTTTAAAGAAAGTCCCTTCTCTATCAGAGCGGTATCGAGAAACATCTTTACGAGTTTTTCGTCCTCTGGTTTCATTTTTGTGTGAGCACCTTGTAGAGGGTATCTTTAATGAGGGTCATCTTTTTTTCGTCTGTTATCTTCTGGCCGAATATGTCGCGCACATAGAATATATCTATTGCCTCGTCCCCGCGGGTGGATATCTTTGCCACATAGATGAAAAGGCTAAGCTGTGTAAGGGTTGAGCTTATGTCATACAGAAGCCCCAGTCTGTCCTGTGTGCGTATGTCCACAACCGTGAACGCATCTGACACATTGTTGTCTATCTCTATGCGGGTTGGCACAGGGGGTCTTTCCCTTCTGTCAAGTATGGATGGTCTGTTGCACTTTTCGCGGACCAGTCTGTCCACATGGAGTCTACCGCTTATTGCGTCAATCAGCTCCTCTTCTATCTTTTTAAGTTTTGCTCTGTCTGTAAGGAGTCCTCCGTATGCGTTATTTACCTGGAGCACATCCAGGGCTATGCCGTTTCTCAGGGTGTTTATCTGTGCACCAAGGATGTTCACGGAATTTGCACTCAGTATGCCCGTAATCATGGCGAAAAGCCCGTGCACATCGTAGGTGGTTATAATAAGCTCTGTGTATTCCCTCTCTTCTACCTGTTCCACATTCATAACGCAGGGTGAGCCGTCAAGCCTTTTGACAATCCTTATGTGTTTTGCAATCCTTTCAGGCGGGTTCGCAAGAAAGTAACGCGGTGGAAGAAGCCTGAAGTAGTGGTCCACATCCTGGGCCGAGACATCTTCTAAAAGCTCCTTTACCTTCTTCTTTATGATGGCTATCCTCTGGCGATGATCCTCGGGCTCGAAGCTACCCCTTTCTATGACCTTGAGTACCTTAAAGTAGAGTTCCTGAAACAGGGCTCCCTTCCACTGGTTCCACACATCAGGCCCAACTGCCCTTATGTCTGCAAATGTGAGAAGGTAGAGCAGATTCAGCCTCTCTATGTCCACAACCTTTCGGGCAAACTCTATTACAAGTTTCTCATCGTGTATGTCCCTGTGCTGGGCTGTGTCTGCAAGGATGAGGTGTTCCCTTACGAGAAACCTTATGGTATCTGCCACATCCCCCTCTATGCCGAGCCTGCGGGCAACCCGGGGTACAAGCTCTGCGCCCTTTTTTGCATGGGGTCTGCCAAGGGCCTTTCCCGTATCGTGCAGAAGCAGGGCAAGGTAAAGGGGCACGGGATCTTCAAGCTCTGAAAAGAGCCCGCACAGAAGGGGAAACTCCTTTTTGTATCTGTCTCTGAGCCCGTCAAGCTCCTTTATGGCAAGAAGCGTGTGGGTGTCCACAGTATAGATGTGATAGAGGTCGTGCTGTACCTTGCACCTTATGGCACCAAACTCGGGTATGTAGCGGTCAAGGACACCCAGGGTGTGCATCTCGCTGAGGGCAGGATAGACCTCCCCTCCCCTGAGGATGTTAAGAAAGCTCTCTGCCATCGTTCTGTCTTCCCTGAGGCTGTCAACCACATGAAGGTTTGAAAGTATAAGGTCTCTCAGGCTCTGATGGAGTTCCACACGGTGGTGCTGGATGTGTTCAAATACCCTCATTATTGCGACAGGCTCTTTTTCGAACACATGGGGGTCATCTGAAAAGAGAAGCCCTCCCCTTATGTAGAAACTTCTGTCCACCCGCTTTTTCTTGAGCGGAAGCCCGAATATGGTGGCCTTTTTATCAAGGGTTCTTTTCAGTATGCGGTCTGATATGTCCTTTATGGTGGATGCCATCTGGTAGTATTTGCGCATGAAGGCCTCAACTGCAAGCTCGTGGTCTGTATCCCTGAACTCAAGGAGCGGGGCAATGCGGGCCTGGTGGTCGAACGAAAGCTGGTCTGTCTTTCTGCGGGTCTCAAAGTGAAGCTCGTTTCTTATCCAGTGGAGCATGTCTGTTGCGTCACGCAGTGCCCTGTCCTCCCTGTCAGAAAGAAGGTTCATCTTAAGCGGGTTAAAGGGGCTGTGGTGTTTTGCCCTCACCACCCAGCTTGCGGTGTGAATATCCCTGAGCCCGCCCTCACCCTCCTTAACATTGGGCTCAAGTATGAACACAGAGCCACCGTAGCGGATGTGTCTGTCTCTTCTTTCTTCGAGTTTTTCCTCTATGAACCTTTTAAGGCCTGTCCCTGAAAAAAGTGCCCTGTGTGTGCGTGCTGTAAATTCTTTGAAAAGTTCTGTGTCACCCCACAGATGCCTGCTGTCAAGAAGTGCGGTCTGGGTTTTTGTGTCCTCCCGTGCAACATCTATGCATTCCTTTATGGTTCTTATACTGAAGCCCACATCCATCCCGCTATCCCAGAGGATGTAGAGTATCCTCTGGGTGAGGGCCTCAAGCTCGGGGGTTATCCTGCGGGTATAGAGTATCATGAGGTCTATGTCTGACCTTATGTTCAGCTCCCTTCTGCCGTAGCCACCAAGGGCAACAACAGCGTATGGCTGTTTTACATTGTGCTCTGTGGTGAGCCTTTCAAAAAGGGTCTTGAGGGTGGAATCC
>JALUQR010000095.1 GCA_027017505.1 bacterium | reverse complement strand
GTCATAGAAATAGAACAGACAGAACAGAAGATACCGGTGGTGGAGATATTCTCCTCAGCAGGGGTTGAGGAGATGGACATGAACATAAAGGATGTGTTCTCAAACCTCTTTCCAAAAAGGACAAAACGCAAGAAGGTGAAGGTAAAGGAAGCCTTTGAGATACTCATCCAGGAGGAGGCACAGAAACTTATAGACATGGACAAGGTGGTAAAGGACGCCATAGAGAGGGTGGAGCAATCAGGCATAGTGTTCATAGACGAGATAGACAAGATAGCAGGCAGACACACGGGCGTGGGCGTGGATGTATCCAGAGAGGGCGTGCAGAGAGACCTTCTGCCCATCGTGGAGGGCTCAACGGTCAACACAAAGTACGGCATGGTAAAGACAGACCACATACTGTTTATAGCATCAGGAGCGTTTCACATAGCAAAGCCCTCTGACCTCATACCAGAGTTTCAGGGGCGTTTCCCCATAAGGGTGGAGCTGAAACCCCTGGGTGAGGAAGAATTCGTACGGATACTTACAGAGCCAGAGAACGCTCTTATAAAACAGTACAGGGCACTGCTCGAAACAGAGGACATAGAGCTTGTCTTCACAGACGATGCGGTCCGTGAGATAGCAAGGGTTGCTGCCCATGTGAACGAAAGGATGGAGAACATAGGGGCAAGAAGACTGCACACCATAATGGAAAAGGTGCTCGAGGATGTATCCTTCAGCGCACCAGACCTGGAGACAAAGAAGGTTGTAATAGACAGTAAATATGTGAGGGACAAACTCTCTGACATACTCAAGGACGAAGACCTCTCACGCTACATACTGTAAGTGAAGGAGCCCCGCAGACAATGAAGAAGCATCTGCAGAAGATAAAGATACTGCTTGAGGCACTTCCATATATAAAAAGATTTTACGGCAAGACCGTTGTCATAAAGTACGGTGGAAGTGCCATGATAGAGGACTCCCTCAAGCACAGCTTTGCCCAGGACATGGTGCTTCTCAAGTATGTGGGTATAAACCCTGTGGTTGTGCACGGTGGTGGACCACAGATTGCAGGGCTTCTGCAAAAACTCGGAAAGGAAACGCGTTTCATAAAGGGCATAAGGGTTACTGACACAGAGACCATGGATGTGGTTGAGATGGTCCTGGGTGGCAAGGTGAACAAGGAAATCGTGGGGCTTATAAACCACTACGGTGGCAGGGCGGTTGGTATAAGCGGTAAGGATGCCCATTTTATAAGGGCAAAACCCCTCAGAATAAAGGGACAGGAGCTGGGACTTGCAGGAGATGTGGAGGCCATAGACCCCTCCATTATAAAGAGCCTTGAAGAAAGTGGCTTTATTCCCGTTGTTGCACCAGTAGGTGGGGATGATAAGGGGCAGAGCTACAACATAAATGCAGACATAGTTGCAGGCAGACTTGCCAGTGCACTCAAGGCGGAAAAGCTCATACTCCTTACAGATGTGGAAGGGGTGCTCGATAAGGATAAAAAACTCATACCCACGCTTAGTCTTGCATCTGCAAGAAGCCTTATAAGAAAAAAGATTGCAAAAGAAGGTATGGTGCCCAAGCTTAAGTGCTGTATGGAGGCGGTTGCAAAGGGTGTTAACTCTGCCCACATAATAGATGGCAGGGTGGAGCATGCGGTACTGCTTGAGGTCTTCACAGATGCAGGCGTGGGCACAGTTATAAGGCTTAAGAAAGAATAGGCCATGAGCCCATCACCTGGAAAGAGCGTATTCGACCTTATACTCTGGACAGAAGAGAGGCTCAGAGAGTGCAGGGTGGAAGAGCCACGAAGGGAGGCCCTTTTTATGCTCTCCCACCTCATGGGTGTGAAGCCTGCAGAGCTTTTAAGAAGGTTTACCCACAGGGTAAATGGCTCGAAGGTTGATGTCCTCCAAGAGTGGATAGAGCGAAGGGCAAGGCATGAGCCCCTACAGTACATACTGGGAGAGACGGAGTTCTGGGGGCTCAGCTTCATGGTAGACCCATCGGTTCTCATACCACGGCCAGAAACAGAACACCTGGTTGAAGAGGCCATAAGGCTTTTAAGGACCATGCAACCTGGCCAGGAACTCCTGGTGTGTGACCTCTGTACAGGATGTGGCTGTATAGCCATAAGCATTGCGAAGGAGGTGCCCTCTGCAAGGCTCATTGCCACTGACATATCCCCCCAGGCCCTGCACATAGCCTTCAAGAACGCAGAGCTTAACAGGGTGGAGGACAGGATAAGGTTTATCGAGGGAGACCTCTTTACACCCCTCAGTGGCTATAAGGAGGCCTTCTGCCTTATAACATCCAACCCGCCCTATGTGAGAAGGGATGAGCTCAATGGCCTCCAGCCAGAGGTGAGACTCTATGAGCCACACATAGCACTTGACGGTGGCAGTGAGGGGCTTTCGTTCATAAGCACAATAGTGGAGCAGGCCCCGTACTACCTTAAACAGGGTGGACACCTTATCCTGGAGATAGGCCACGGACAGAAAGAAAAGGTGCTTGAGATGTTCGAAAGAAGCGATGAGTTTACGGATGTAAGGGTGAGGAAGGATTACTCAGGCACTGACCGTGTTATCACCGCAAGGAGGAAGTAGGGCAGACTTGAAACAGCAGGATGTGATAGCCCTTACCGAGAGGTATGTTGCAAGGACCTACAGGCGATATCCCGTGTGTTTTGTAAGGGGCAGGGGTGCAAGGCTCTGGGACACCGAGGGCAGAGAATACCTTGACTTTGTTGCGGGTCTTGCGGTCGTAAACCTCGGGCACAGCCATCCCAGGGTGGTTGAGGCCATAAGAAGACAGGCAGAAAGGCTCCTGCACACCTCCAACCTCTACCACATAGAGCCACAGGCAAGGCTTGCAAGGCTTCTCTGCGAGAGGAGTTTTGCAGACAGGGTCTTCTTCTGCAACTCGGGGGCAGAGGCAAATGAGTCTGCAATAAAGCTTGCAAGAAGGTACTTCAATCTCAAGGGCGAGAATCGCTACAAGATTATAACCATGGAGAGCTCCTTCCACGGGCGCACATTTTTTTCCATGACAGCAACAGCCCAGGAGAAGATACACACGGGCTTTGGCCCCCTTCCGCAGGGGTTCGTCTATGTGCCCTTTAACGATGTGTCTGCCCTTGAGTCTGCACTTGACAGCCAGACCGCAGCGGTGATGGTGGAGCCCATACAGGGCGAGGGCGGGGTGAGACTGCCCGAGGAGGGCTACCTTCAAAGGGTAAGGGAGATATGTAACAGGGAGGGGATACTTCTCATATTCGATGAGGTCCAGACAGGTATTGGAAGAACGGGCACACTCTTTGCCTACGAGCAGTTCGGTGTAACCCCTGACATTATGACCCTTGCAAAGGCCCTTGCAGGTGGCATACCCATAGGTGCCATGCTCGCAACAGAAGAGGTTATGCAGGCCTTTGGCCCTGGCACACATGCATCCACATTTGGTGGAAACCACCTGGCAACAGAGGTGGCAATAGAGGTTCTGAAGACCATACAGGAGGAGGGTCTGCTCGAGAACTGCCAGAGGATGGGCGAGTATCTTAAAAGAGGGCTTGAAGAGCTCAGGGGGCTCTACCCGTTCATAAGGGATGTAAGGGGCAGGGGGCTTATGGTCGCAATGGAGCTCTCCATGGATGCCATGCCCGTGGTGGATGAGTGTCTTAAGAGGGCACTTCTGGTTAACGCAACTCAAGAGAGGGTGCTGAGATTCCTTCCACCCCTTGTAATAGAGAAGAGGGATGTGGACCAGATGCTCTCCATACTGAGGAATGTTCTGGATAGCTTCAGGGCTGGTTAGTCCGGTGTGCCCTTCTCTCAAGCCTCAGGTTCTGTTCCCTTATAAGCCAGTATACCCCACCAAGTGCCAGTACCGCCACACCCATGCCCATAAGTAGTGAGGGGGTTATGGTCTCAAAGTCCAGGATTATGAACTTTCTTGCAAGCGTGAGTATGGCTATGAGTACAACGGTCTTTACCTGTATCACGCCCTCCTTTCTTGCTACCGCACGGATTATGGAGTGGTTGAACTCCATTGCTATGAGCACTGTCATTATCATACCAAACAGACGCTGGAAGACCTCGTGCGAGAGTGGGTCCACATGAAATATGAAAAGATACAGCGTTTCGCTTATGAGAGATAACAGGGATATGGCTATTATCACTGATATTACAAGGCTCAGCACCACTGCTATTATCTGCTCGAAACGCTCGTAGAGGGTCATGGTGGACCAGCGCCCACCTGCTGTCTCCATTATGGCATCCCTTATCTTATCCAGTATGCGCACAGCCCCTCTAACACCTCCTGATATTAAAATTAGGCCACAATGTGCGGAATGGTCAAGGGCTGTCAAAAGGTTTTGACATTGGGGGAGGA
>JALUQR010000094.1 GCA_027017505.1 bacterium | reverse complement strand
GCCATAAAGAGTGTGCTGAGGCAGGACCCCGATGTGGTGCTCCTTGGAGAGCTGAGGGACATGGAGACCATAGAGACAGCCCTCACCATAGCGGAGACAGGACACCTGTGTCTTGCGACCCTGCATACAAACTCCTGCGTGCAGACCATAAACAGGATAGTGGATGTCTTTCCCTCGCACCAGCAACCACAGGTGCGTGCACAGCTTTCCTTTGTGCTCGAGGGGGTTATATCACAGCTACTCATACCAAAGGCAGACGGCAGGGGCAGGGTGCTCGCCCTTGAGATAATGGTGCCAAACGCTGCAATAAGAAACCTCATAAGAGAGGACAAGATACACCAGATATACTCACAGATGCAGGTGGGACAATCTAAGTTCGGCATGCAGACCATGAACCAGAGCCTTATGAGCCTCTGTGCGAGAAAGCAGATTACCCTTGAGGAGGCCTTCGGCAGAAGCCCTGACCCTGATGAGCTCAAACAGATGTTGCTCAATGCAGGGCTTATAAATCCCAGGTTTTCACAGTATTAATTGTAGGGTGAGGAACCCATGCCAAAGTTCGAATACACGGGTAAGACAGCCAGTGGCCAGATTACAAAGGGAGAGATAGAGGCCCCCAACATAAACCAGGCCACCATGATGCTACGCCGTCAGCAGATTAACCCCACCTCAATAACCGAGAAAAAGGCTGGCAAGCTCTCCTTAGAGGTAAAACTGCCAGGCATGGGTGGCATAAAAACGAAGGAACTTGTGGTATTCACCAGACAGTTTGCAACCATGATAGATGCTGGACTTCCGCTGGTTCAGTGCCTCGATATACTGGCAGGTCAACAGCAGAACAAGGAGTTCAAAAAGGTTCTGCTCGATGTAAAAAGCAGTGTGGAAGAGGGCTCCACCCTTGCTGATGCCCTCAGAAAACATCCAAAGGTGTTTGACGAGCTCTTTGTAAACCTCGTTGCTGCAGGTGAGGTTGGCGGTATACTGGATACCATACTGAACAGGCTTTCCACCTTTATGGAAAAGGCAGAGAAACTCAAGGGCAAGATAAAAGGTGCCCTCACATATCCTGCGGTGGTTATAGTGATAGCCATACTGGTGGTATCGGGTCTTCTCATATGGGTGGTGCCAATATTTGAGGACATGTTCTCAAGCTTTGGTAAGGCCCTGCCAGGACCAACCCAGGCGGTGGTCAACATGAGCAACTTCCTGCGCACTTACTGGTACATCATATTCGGTGGTCTGGCAGTTACCATGGTGGGGCTCGTGCAGTTCTACAGGACCCAAAGGGGAAGAAGAATAATGGATGCAATGTTTCTCAGGATGCCCGTCATTGGAGACCTTCTGAGAAAGACCGCTGTTGCAAGGTTCACCAGAACACTTGGAACCATGCTCTCAAGCGGTGTGCCAATTCTTGAGGCCCTCGAGATAGTCGCAAAGACAGCAGGCAATGTGGTGGTTGAAGAGGCTGTTATGAAGGCAAGAGCGAGCATAAGCGAGGGAAAAACCCTTGCAGAACCACTTGCCCAGACAAAAGTCTTTCCACCCATGGTCACACAGATGATAACCGTGGGAGAGTCCACAGGCGCCCTGGATACCATGCTGAGCAAAATCGCAGACTTCTACGAGGACGAGGTGGATGCAGCGGTTGAGGCACTGACATCACTTATAGAGCCAGTGCTGATGGCATTCCTCGGTGTGGTCGTCGGTGGGCTTGTTATTGCCCTTTATCTGCCTATCTTCCAGCTCGCAGGAGCTGTTACAGGCTAAACCTGAAAGATGAAGAATCCCTTGCAAGATGCCCTCAAAGGTAAACTGCTCACATTCATGACCGCAAGGGTCATAATAGCCCTTGCATTCCTCGGTATAATAGCCTACTTCCAGCTCAAAGATGTCTCACCCACACATTACAGGTTCTACCCCCTCTACATGGTTGTGGCAACCATAGGGGCTGTAACGATTCTCTACGCCTTTCTCATACACCGCATAAAAGACCTTAAAAGATTCGCCCAGGTTCAGCTGGCAATAGATATAGCCATAATAACCTTCGTTGTCTACATAACAGGGGGTGTTACAAGCTATCTCTCCATACTCTATCACCTGTCAATAATATCTGCCACAATACTTCTTGGCAGGGCTGGTGGCATGTTCTCTGCAAGCCTTTCATCAGCAGGATATGCTGTTCTGCTTGACCTTGACTTCTACAACATACTCCCCCAGTCGTACAAACTCTTCATCTCTCCTGTTGAGCCCATATGGGCAGATGTTATAACCACGATAGCCATAAACATACTCTCCTTTTTCACCGTTGCCTATCTTACAGGCTATCTGGCACAGAAGACCACAGAGGTGGAAAAGGAGCTCGAAGAAAAGGAGATAGACTTTGATAAGATGCGTGAGCTCAACCAGCTCATCGTGGACAACATACCCGCAGGGGTTATGACGCTTAACGGAGAAAAGAAGATAACCTCCTTCAACAGGGCAGCAACAGAGATAACAGGCTACACACTGAAGGATGTATACCACAGGGATGTGGAGGGTCTTTTCCCCGGTATAACGGAAAAATTCAACAACCCTGGTACAAGGGGAGAGCTTGAGCTAACCACCCGTGATAACAGAAAGGTCATACTCGGTTTTACAGTATCCAGGGGGCAGGGAGATGACATCGCCTGGGTTGTAATCTTTCAGGACCTCACCCAGCTTAAATCCCTTGAGGAAGAGCTCAGACGCAGTGAGAAACTGCGCGCCCTGGGTGAGCTATCTGCCTCACTTGCACACGAGATAAGAAACCCCCTTGCCTCAATAAGTGGCTCCATACAGGTAATGAAGGATGAGCTCAAGCCCCTGGGATACAAGAGCAACCTCATGGACATAATCCTGAGAGAGACCAAAAGACTTAATTCCCTTATAACTGACTTTCTTCTGTTTGCACGCCCCCCTGCAGAGAAGATGGAAAGGCTCAACATCTCGCTTCTTGTAAGGGACATAGTGGATGTCTTAAGGCATAACCCTGATGCAGAGGGCATAGAGATAGTAAGCTCGCTTGAGGACTCCCTCTACATAGAGGGCAACCAGAGACAGCTCTCCCAGGTTATATGGAACCTCATGCTCAACGCACTGCACTCCATGGATGGCAGTGGCAGACTGACCATAAAGACCACAAACTGCAGTACCCATGGCCTGCCTGTAAGCCTCAAGGGCAGGGGCAGATTCGTGAAGGTCACAATAGAGGATACTGGCAGGGGCATAGAGCCTGAAAACCTTAAGAGGATATTTGACCCCTTCTTCTCAACAAGACCCTCTGGCACAGGGCTTGGCCTTTCAATTGCCTACAGGATAATAGAAAGCCACGGTGGACTCATAGATGTGAGCTCCACCCCTGGTAAGGGCACCACATTCAGGATATACCTGCCAGTGAACACACCTCATAATGTTAAAAATCAAAGAGGTGGGGTATGACAAGAATAATGGTAGTGGACGATGAAAGAAGCATGAGGGAGTTCCTGGAGATACTCCTCAGAAAGGAGGGCTACCAGGTGTCCTCCTTTGGCAGTGGAGAGGAGGCACTTGGATGGTTCATAAAAGAGGGCTGTGACCTCGCCATAGTGGACCTCAAGATGCCCGGCATGGGAGGAATAGAGCTACTTAAAAAGATAAAAAAGCTCAACCCCGAAACCATAGTTATTGTTATTACCGCATATGCATCTGTGGAGAGTGCTGTTGAGGCCATGAAGGCAGGTGCATATGACTACTTCATAAAGCCCTTCAATGTGGACGAGATAAAGCTCCATATAAAGCGGGCACTGGAGCGGAAAAGGCTTGAAGAGGAAAACCGCGATATGAAGCTTCGCTACGGGTTTAACGGGCTTGTGGGCACAAGCCACAAGATGCGGGAACTCTACAGACTCATAATGAATGTCGCCCCTGCAAAGACCAACATACTCATTACAGGCGAGAGTGGCACGGGTAAAGAGCTCGTTGCAAAGGCAATACACAGTGAAAGCCCGAGAAAGGATGGCCCATTTGTAGCGGTAAACTGCGGGGCAATACCTGAAAACCTCATAGAAAGTGAGCTCTTCGGCTACGAGAAGGGTGCCTTCACGGGAGCAAACTCTGCCAAAGAGGGCCTTGTGGAGCTTGCAGATGGAGGCACACTGTTTCTTGACGAGATAACCGAATTGCCCCTTAACCTTCAGGTAAAACTTCTTCGATTTATACAGGACCGCTACTTCCGCCGTATTGGTGGAAGAGAGGAAAAACAGGTTGATATAAGACTGATTGCAGCAACAAACCGAGACATAGAAAGGGAGGTAAGAGAGGGCAGATTCCGTGAAGACCTCTACTACCGCATAAATGTTATAAGAATAGACATTCCTCCTCTGAGGGAGAGGAGAGAGGACATACCCCACATAGCCATGCACTTTGTGGAGAAATACAACCGTGAGCTCGGTAAAAACATAAAGGGTATCTCCGAGGACGCCATGAACTGTCTTGTGGAGTACCACTACCCTGGCAATGTAAGAGAACTTGAAAATGCCATAGAACGCGCGGTTGCTCTTGAGATGGATAGCCTTATCTCTGTCTCTTCCCTGCCACCAGGTATAAGAGACAGCACAAAGGTTAAAAAAGAGGTGAAACCACCACCCTCACCCCGTATAGAGATACCACCAGAGGGGGTGGACCTCGAAAGGCTCGTTGCAGAGTATGAGAAGGGTATAATCATGGAGGCATTGAGAAAGGCGGGCGGGGTTAAGAAAAAGGCAGCAGAGCTTCTCGGGATAAGCTTCAGGTCAATGCGGTACAAGCTGAGTAAATACTATGGAGACCAGGAATAATCTGCTCCAGAAATCCCTGCATGTATCCCTGCTGGTGCTTCTCGGGGTGTTTGTACTGCTCTCATCCTTTAAGAAACAGCGCTGGGATACAGACATATTCTGGGCACTCAGGACAGGCGAGTGGATAGCCACCCACATGAGTGTGCCAGAGACAGACCCATTCTCCTTTACCTTCCACGGCAGAGAGTGGATAGACTTCACCTGGGGCTTTCAGCTCATAGCCCACATATTCTACACCTATCTTGGCGGATGGTGGGGACTCTTTGTACTCCAGTGTATCATAACAGGCACAACATTTATACTTCTTTATCTTCTACTGCGCACCATCGCAGAGGACAGACACTGGCTTGTAACAGGGCTTCTATATGTTACATTCGTGATAGCGGTAAACAGATTCTTCATAAGACCCCATCTGTTTGGCTATCTCTTCATAGTCACCTACTTCTACATATTCACACTCTCTGAAAGGGGTAGGGCAGGAAGGGCCATTTTTTTTCTTCCCCTTCTGCAGGTTCTGTGGACAAACATCCATTCGAGCTTTGTTCTGGGCATATTCATGGCAGGTGTGTGGGCACTGGGTAGCTGGATAGATAACATGAGGGAGGAGGGAGCACTCACCCCTCCCCCACCACAGACATGGCTCTACGGGGGCATTACGGTGTTACTTTTCGGGGCATCATTTATAAATCCCTACGGATGGAAGCTTGTCTTCTTCCCGTTCATACACCAGATGGGTGAGAATGCGGAGGCCTTACGACACATACAGGAATGGCAGGCCATACCGCTTAAAAAGTTCCTCTTTGAGTTCTATCCATCTCCGCCCGGCTGGCTTTTTGTAAAGATACTCTGGGTGATGGCCCTTGTCGCAATGTTTGTAAGCAGGTCTGTAAAAACAAGGGATGTGATATTCTTCGCTGTTGCCACCTACATGGCGGTAAAACACATAAGATGGATAGCCCTGTTTCCATTTTTTACAGCACCCCTTGTTGCCTCCAACATCACAGGCTACACGGAAAGAAGGCTTACCAGGGCAGGCCTTTTCAAGCTAACGATGGTGGCCCTCATACCCCTGTCTCTCGGGCTTATCCTGCACGGTGTTCTCACGAGCAGGGACCACGGTATAGGCATAAAGCCTGGCAAGTTTCCCGAGGGCACGGTAAGCTTTATAAAGACCATGAAACTTGATGGCAACATATTCAACGATTATGTCTTCGGAGGCTATCTCATATACAACGACATAAAGGTCTTCATAGACGGCAGAACCCCCACCCTCTACAGCCCGCTTTTTTTCTGGAAGAGCAGGGTTGTAAAAACACAGGAGCGCTGGGATAGACTCGTTGATGAGTACTCCCTCACGATGGCGCTTATAAAGAGAGGTGATGGTATGTGCAAGAGACTCCTGAGCCATGAGGACTGGATACCCGTTATGATTGACGATGTATCCGCCCTCTTTCTTAAAAGGGATAGCTTTCCGG
Organism: bacterium; assembly: GCA_027017505.1. GTDB lineage: Bacteria > Desulfobacterota > GWC2-55-46 > GWC2-55-46 > DRQE01 > DRQE01. Next base: position 6,463 of record JALUQR010000094.1, on the reverse strand, counting down.
AGATAATCGAACACTGGGAGCTGAAACACACCCCGCCATGCTACAGGCCAGGCGGTTATGAGCTTCCCCAGGAGGAGGAAAAACTCAAGGCCATAGATGAGGAGCTTCAAAGAATAAGGGCCTTTTATGCCAGCACCGGGCTTGACAGAAGATTTTACTCCCTCCACAGACTTACAGGGCTTGTATACATGAGGATGGAGGATGGCCTTACCAGGGCCAGGGAGGAGCTTGAGATGGCACTCCAGATAAAGGGCAGGGACCCCTACATAGAGTACGACCTGGGGCTTGTTGAGCTTGAGCTCGGAGAGCTTGAGAGGGCGGAAAAACTCTTCCTTAAGGCAGGCTCCTTTCCAGAGGCCCTCCTGGGGCTTGGCAGAACATACCACAGGATGAAACGCCACGATGAAGCCCTGAGGATACTTGAAAGATACATGAAAACAAGGGGCGACCACACAGAGCCCGATGCCTACTGGCTTGCGGGCAAGAGCTGTTTTGAGCTTGGAGATACCACCTGCACGGTGAAATACCTCAAGATGGCAGAATTCGTCCTCACAGAACCCCGCAAGCTTGCAGAAACCTACTACTATCTTGGCAGTACCTACCTGGAACTTAACGACCAGAAGATGGCCACCCTCTACTACTCAAAGGCCATACAGACAAAAGAGGACTACAAAAAGGGCCTGCTTGAGCTTGTTGAAATATTTAAAAGAAAAAACCTCCACCAGAGGGCAAAAAATCTGGAAAAAATACTCTCCACCCTTATTGACAAAAATTGACACATTTTGTGACAAAAATTGTCCCACAGGTGGGGTCTTCTTTCTTTAAGTCCTGAATTTTAAGGACTTTTTTATATGGCACAGATATTGCATTGATAGTATGGGTGAGTGAAGACTTTTGAGAATTTAAGAAAGGAGGGTGAAAGATGATGCTACAGAAACTTGTAAACAGGGATGAACGGGGTTTCACGCTGGTTGAGCTCCTCATAGTGGTGGCCATCATAGCCATACTTGCAGCGATAGCAATACCCCAGTTCCAGAAGTATCGTTACAGGGCATGGCGTGGTGAGCTTTCGTCTGACGCAAAGAACGCCTTTACAGCAGCCCAGGCATATCTGTCAGACACCCCCACGGGAACGGTCAACAGCCTTACAATACTCACAAACAGTGGTTACAGGAAGTCTGACAATGTGGCATTCAGAGAGGCCAACCTGACGCTGAGTGCGGGTAACATAAACCTCTACAGCACACCACTCAACGCAGCAGGGCAAGTTAACAACGAGGTTGTGATATCCTACGATGGTGCCATAACCTACAAATAAAACTCCGTTCGGTTACAGGGGGAAGGCCCAAAGGCCTTCCCCCTGTTTTTTTATCTTTTCCTTTCCATCTCCTAAGGGGGTATGTTAAACTTACCTCGCCATGGGAAAAATACCCTTCAATGTCAGCGGTGCGGGATTGCTCAGGGTGGTGCTCTGTGCAATCCCGCTGTTACTTGCACTGCAGATGCTTGAGCGTGTGTTCTCCTACACCATCAGTGCAGACCACGCAAGGTATGTGCTACTTGCAAGGTCAATCGCAGAGGGATATGGATACACGGAGGTCCACATATCGGGCAATCCCGCACCAGTGGATTATCCCCCACCACTTTTTCCACTGATCTTAAGCTTCGTGTACATGCTGGCAGGATACAACTTCATGTGGATGCACCTTGTTGTTATAGTCTTTTATATTGCAGGATTCTTCCTCGCAAGGGCATACTTCGAAGGCATCCTCAAAGAGGAACAAACACCCCATCTACCCCTCTTTCTTGCGCTTCTTTTCGCAACAAACCCCGTGATAATCCACTATTCAAAGGAGATACTGCCAGAGATACCCTTTATATTCTCCCTGCTTCTCGGACTGTATGTTGCACAGAGGTATTCAAACACCAGGGAGCTTCTGCCCTACGGGGTGTATCTACCAGCGGTTGTCCTGCTCTCTGTATTCATGAAAAACCACGGCATAGTGCTCTATGTGGCCATCTGTATGGTGGTGTTTGTCAGGTTTTTTAAAGAAAGGGAAGGCTTGTATCTCAAGCAACTGCTTCTTTTAAGCACAGTAACCATACTGCCCGTGGCTCTATGGTTTGCAAGGGATGTGCTCATGGGTAGACCATCAGGGACATCCTTTGTAAGGATACTTGCAGAGGTATATGACCCTCGGGGTGGCGGGTTCTTCCAGAGGGTGGCAGAAAACATGGCAAATCTTATCTACCATGTGCCTGAAAGTGTGCTTTTCTCCTCCCTCTTTAAGGGCCTGCCACAGCCTGTCTGGTATGTGTTACTCGGGGTGGTGTTTGCAGTAACTGCGGTTGGTTTTATGCATCATATTGTAAACAGAAGAGGTTTTATGGAGATAGCCCTGCTACTGTACATTTTAATAATAGTCATGTGGCCTGTCTATGGTGCGGATATGAGAAGATACAATGTAATATGCATACCCTTTATCTACTACTACTTTATGGCAGGTCTTATGGTTCTTAAAGACAGGCTCAACCCTGGTGGTACGGGTCTTAAGGCTATCCTGTGGGTGCCACTGTTTCTTCTTCTATTTGTGAATGTGTATGAAAAAAGGGGTATGCTTCTGCCACACAGGGCCATACAGAAAGTTGCATACTCTGTGGAGCTGTTCTACACAGAGGCGGGCAGATACATCGAGCATGTGGAGCTTGATGCGGTAACAACCCCGCTGTTCCAGAGATACTTTCCCTGTTACCACAACTATCTTCTTTCATCATACAGCCTCAGAGAACTTGCCCCTGAAGGAACACTCGTTGTAACGCGCAGGCCAGAGATGGTCGCACTGGTATCTGAAAGAAGGGCGGTAAGGTTTCCCTACACGCTGGATGAGGGCAGAATGCTCTCTTACCTTAAGAAACTGGATGTGGACTACATACTCACAGATTCCTGCTTTCCTGAAACAGCAAGATTTCTCATTCCCTTTGTAAAGAGGGCTGTGGATGTGCTGGAACATAAAGGTCGCCACGGAGACTCCGAGATATTCAGGGTCAGAAAGGCCCTTCTTTAAAATCCTGTTCCGCATGGTCAAACGCTGTTTGAATTTACAAACCCCCGTGCCACTTACACATCTTACGAAGTCTCCGATATTTAAAATTCATTTTTCTCAAGCAACGGGGAGGGGTTCATTAGAAAACGAGCCGGCGGTCTTCCCTTACCCTGGAATTCCATCTTAATTTTTTTACGAGTTATCCCATTAGATAAAGGTTTTGCTTGACATTATTACGGTATTTTTAATAGCATAGTGGTTTATATCACAGGCCTGCAGGATGTTATGTCCCACTCCATAAGACCTGACAGAACCACCTGGCGTCATTACTTCGGCGGGTTCACGATGCTGGCCCTTCTGATACAGCTTCTTACCGGCATATTTCTTGCCCTTTACTATGAGCCCTCGCTTAAGGGTGCCTACAAGAGTGTGCAGTATCTCACCAACCAGGTTACAGGCGGTAGCCTCCTTCGCAACCTTCACCGCTGGATTGCCTTTGTAATCTTCCTTACAGTTTTTATTCACACCGTAAGGACCACCCTTAGGAAGGACTTTCTTAACCCTTCAAAAAGGGTCATATGGCTTACAGGGGTTCTGGTGGTGGTACCAGTATTTATGTCCCTCGTTACGGGGCTCATACTTCCGTGGGAGTGGAAGGGCTACTGGTTCATGGAGATGGTGCCAAACTACTTTGGTGTACTTCCTGTTGTGGGCCCTGCCCTCAAGGAGTTCTTCCTTGAGAGCTTCACACTGCCAAGATACGAGGTGCTACATATACTCATACTGCCACTTATAATCTTTATACTCCTTGACTACCACTTCATAACAGGGCTCAGAAAAAGGGGCATCTTCAGATACATGGCGAGACACCTTATTGCAGGCATGCCGTTGTGGATAGGGCTTGTTCTTCTTTCACTGTATGTGACCATACCAAGCCAGGACCCCGACATAATACCCATGCCCCTTGATGGCGAATACATACCAGCACCTGAATGGTGGCCACTTCTGATACTGCTTCCATTCCTGTACTTTGAGGGGCTTATGGTACCGCTTCTTTCGTTCGTGGTGCCAGTTGCAGTGTGGATAGTCTTTGCCCTTCTGCCCTATCTTCTTGCACGAAAGACCCCTGAAAGGGAAGAGCCACTGGAGGTGGACGGTGGTGGCAGAACGAAGATGATAGGGGCTGTGGTGGTAACCCTTGTGTTTATTGTATTTTTTGCCCTGGTATACCTTGGCACCTACAATTCTCCCACACTTGGGTGCAGTTCATGCCACAACCTTAACAACGGCTTCAGGATGGGTGTGCCACCCGAGGACTTCAAGAACAGAAAAAAACTGCCCTATCTTGACGACAACGAATGGATGATGGGACACTGGTTCTATCCACAGGAGATTTACTGAGGTATGAACAAAAGGCTTCTCATCGTTTCTGTCATCGTGGTGGCCTCGGTGGTTGCCATAACAGGCTATTATCTTTCCTCTGCATCTGCGTCAAGGGAGGCGGTAAAATCAGCCCTCATATACATGGAGGCGGTCAAAACAGGGGACTTTGAGACCATCTTCAAATATCACGGCCAGTCCCAGAAGAGAAGGTTTCTCATAATGCTAAAGGGTGGCGAGAGAGTGAAAGACTCCCTTGATACCCTTTACAGAGACCAGAAGGCCTCATTTGAGAATGCCTGGCCACCCCAGGGTCTGCGTGGAGCCTGGGGATGGATGGAGAAGTTTCTGTTCACACCCCAGGGAAGGTTCGAGCTGGTGGATGTTACAATGAAAAAGCATCAGGAGAATGTGTCCCTACCGCTTCAGAACATAAAGGTGCGATACTATGCGGTGATAACCATAAGGGCCACATACCCTGAAAGGGATAAAGCTCCCCGTATAGGGGGAAGGGCGCTCAGGTCTGCCCTGCTTGAGCTTAAGATGGTTCATTCAACGAACATTGCACGCACACTCAGGGGCAGGATAACCACAGATAGATGGCTGTTTGACTCCGTCTCCGTAAGGGAGGACTCTGTGGAATACTGGTAACTACAAAAAGGACAAGAAATGAGGTATAATATGGTTGAATACAGTTGTCATTTTCATCCTTTCAGGCGGTCCTGATTGCAATGTTTTTTAACTTGACAAATAACCAGAGGATTTGTCTATAATAGGTAGGCTATTTTTCTGCGAGTAAAAACACACAAACAAGGAGGCGAAGGATAATGAAGGGAAGATTTCTGGTGTTATTACTGGCTTTTGTCACTGGTGGACTCATACTCCTTTCAGCCACCAGTGGACTCGCTGAATATGGCGATATAGTGCTGAACAGCAAAAAGGAGAGTATGAAAGAGGCGGGGGTTAAACCTGTTGTCTTTCCCCACTGGTTCCACAGGATAAGGTTCAAGTGCAAGGTCTGTCATGAGGACATCTTCATCATGAGGAAGGGGGCTAACGACATTACCATGCAGGCCATAATGGATGGAGAGTTCTGTGGTAAATGCCACAACGGGCTTATAGCCTGGGAACCACTGTACTGTGACAGGTGTCATTCTTATGAAGGTAAGTAGTCTTTTTGAAAGGAGGCATGAGTGATGAAAGCAATGGGTAGAGTCACGAAGATAATCCTTTTACTCGCTGTGATAATATTTACAGGCTGTATGGTCTTTAACCAGGCAGAAGAGGTGGTGGCCCAGAACAACCAGGAGGCCACACCCGTGATAGACCCTGATGATCCCACAAGCATCATCTATCTTGACACCCGTGGCAGACTGGCAGGCACAGGAGACCCGTCAAAACCTGCCAGTGAGGCATACAGGGCTGGCATGGGCTGGCATCCACAGGCCCTCGCTGCACAGGGTCTGCCAAAGGACAAGTACGGACTCGTTGACTGGGCAAAGGTGGTAAAAGAGGGGCTCATAAAGCCAAAACACTCGCTGGACCCAGATGCAGAAGAGATTCCACCACTTGACCTGGACATAATAATACCCGCAAAGGGTAAATATGTGAACGATGTTAAGTATCCCCACTGGATACACACATACTGGCTTAAGTGTGAGGTCTGTCATCCAAAAATCTTTGTGCCAGCAAAGGGGCAGAACAACATGTCCATGGTGGGTATAGCCAACGGCGAGTGGTGTGGCAGGTGTCACGGAAAGGTTGCGTTCCCGCTTACAGACTGTAACAGGTGTCACACGGTACCAAAACAGGCATCCAAAAAGGCTTCAGAATGAGAATATCAGAATACATTCCGCTGATAATGGTCACTGCTGTACTGTTCTTTACGAGCCCGCCTGCAACAGCTGTTGCAGGCGGGCTCGGAGATATGGTCTTTGACGACAAGCTCGACAGCATGAGGGAAGCAGGCGTTGGGCCTGTGGTCTTCCCGCACACCCGCCATGAAGAGATATACAAGTGCGAGAAGTGTCATCCCTCAA
>JALUQR010000093.1 GCA_027017505.1 bacterium | reverse complement strand
GGTAGAGGTAGAGGATATAAGCCCTGTGATGAAACGGCTTACCATAGAGGTGCCAGAAGATGAGGTTACAGAGCTTGTAAACCGCTTCTACAGGGAGCTCAAAAAGGATGTTGTCATAGAGGGGTTCAGAAAGGGCAGGGTGCCCGAGAGTGTACTGCGTCAGAGGTTCGGCAAAAGGGTGATGAGCGATGTGGCAAAGAACCTTGTTGAAAGAACATACCCGCAGGCAGTAAAGGAGAAGGGCTTTAAACCCGTTTCAACCCCTGACATAAAGATGGGCAGATGCGAGGAGGGTAGCCCCTTTTCCTATACCGCGGTTGTGCAGATAAAACCTGTTATAGATGTAAAGGGCTACGAGGATATAGAGTGTAAAGAGGTGGAGGTGGATGTTACAGATGAGGATGTGGAAAAAAGCCTCGAGCAGTTGCGCCAGAGCTACGGAGAGTTCCACGAGGTGGAAAGAGAGGCAAGAAAGGGTGATATGGTGATTGTGGATGTGGAGCTTTCAAGCAGGGGAGAGAAACTTCAGGGTGGCACAAGGGGATACAGGTTTATACTCGGTGAGAGTGCAAGGTTTCCAGAGTTCGATACCGCAACAGAGGGGCTCAAAAGCGGAGATACCACAAGCTTCAAAAAGAACTTCCCGGAGGGATACCACGACAAACTCGTTGCAGGAAAAGAGGTGGAATTTCATATAACCGTTAAGTCTGTAAAGGAAAGGGTACTGCCAGCCCTTGACGATGAGTTTGCAAAGACCGTGGGTTTCAACACCCTGGAAGAACTCAAAAACAGGGTAAGGGAGGAGCTCAAAAGGGCAAAGGAGAGGGCAGAAAGGGACAGAATAAAGAGCGAAATTATGGATAAACTCATAGAGAAAAACTCCTTTGAACTGCCACCCTCACTTGTGGACAGCTACTTCCGTCAGATAGTGAGCAACATCATGGAGGGTGTCAGAAAGGGTGTGATAGACCCTGCACAACAGCCCCTCACATCAGAGGAGTTCAAGGCACGCTACATGAGGGTTGCAGAAAAGCAGGCAAGAGGTGATATAATACTGGATGCCATAGCGGAAAAGGAAAACATAGAGGTGACAGACCAGGAGGTGGAGGGCCTCATAAAGGAGATGGCAGAACGCAGGGGAGAAAGCCCTGAGGAGCTTAAAGAAAACCTCCTCAAGGCAGGTATCATGGATGCGATAATAGATGGGATGAGAAGGGAAAAGGTCTTTGACTTTTTGCTTAAGGGAGGTAATAAATGACACTTGTTCCCATAGTGGTTGAACAGACAGGCAGGGGAGAAAGGGCGTACGACATATACTCAAGATTGCTCAAGGACAGGATAATCTTCCTGGGCACCCATATAGACGATAATGTGGCAAATCTTATTATCGCACAGCTACTGTTTCTTGAATCCGAGGACCCAGAAAAGGACATATACCTTTACATAAACTCCCCTGGAGGGCTTGTTAGTGCAGGGCTTGCCATATACGATACCATGCAGTATGTGAAGCCCGATGTGTCCACCATATGTATGGGACAGGCTGCGAGCATGGGTGCACTGCTTCTTGCAGGAGGCACAAAGGGAAAACGCTATGCACTGCCACACTCAAGAATCCTCATACACCAGCCACTTGGCGGTGCACAGGGACAGGCAACAGACATAGACATCCAGGCCAGAGAGATACTGAGACTCAGAAAGGAGCTTACAAAGATACTCTCAAAACACACAGGACAATCCATGGAAAAGATACACAGGGATACAGAGCGAGACTTCTACATGACTGGTGAAGAGGCGAAGGAGTATGGTATAATAGATGAGGTGATAGAAAAAAGAACCTGATGGAGGGTTCATATGGCAGGTAACAAGAAAAGAGGAGGAAACGGCTATCTTACATGTTCGTTCTGCAACAAACGGCAGGACGAGGTGAGAAAGCTCGTTGCAGGTCCAATGGTCTACATCTGTGACGAATGCATAGGGCTGTGCAATGACATAATCGCAGAGGAGTACGAAAGGGAAGAGTTCTCAAGGAAGCATCGGGCGATACCCAAGCCGATGGAGATAAAGAGAATACTCGATGAGTATGTAATAGGCCAGGAGCACGCAAAGAAGGTGCTCAGTGTGGCTGTCTACAACCACTACAAGAGGATAGAGAGCAGGGCATCCTTCGGGGGTGTGGAGATACAGAAAAGCAACATTCTGCTTCTCGGCCCCACAGGATGTGGAAAGACACTTCTTGCCCAGACACTGGCAAAGATACTGAATGTGCCGTTTACCATAGCGGATGCAACAACCCTTACAGAGGCAGGCTATGTGGGCGAGGATGTGGAAAACATCATCCTGGGGCTTCTGCAGAACGCAGAATACGACATAGAGAGGTGTCAGAAGGGTATAGTCTACATAGATGAGATAGACAAGATTTCCCGCAAGGGCGACAGCCCCTCTATAACGAGGGATGTATCGGGCGAGGGTGTCCAGCAGGCACTCCTTAAGATAATAGAGGGCACGATAGCCAATGTGCCACCCAAGGGAGGCAGAAAACATCCACAGCAGGAGTTCCTGCAGGTGGACACCACAAACATACTCTTTATCTGTGGAGGTGCATTCACAGGCATAGAGGAGATAATAAAACAGAGGATAGGCAAAAAGAGCCTGGGCTTTCGCTCGCCCGTGACAGAACCCGTAAAGGACGACATGTCAGCCATACTGCACCAGGTGGAGCCAGAGGATCTCATGAAGTACGGGCTTATTCCAGAGTTTATGGGAAGGCTTCCTGTGATAGCGGTGCTCGATGAACTGGATGAAAAGAGCCTTGTGAGAATACTCACAGAACCAAGGAACGCACTGGTCAAACAGTACCAGAAGCTCTTTGAGCTTGAGGGAGTAAAGCTTAAGTTCACAGATAGTGCACTGACAGCACTTGCCAGAGAGGCCATGAAGAGAAAGACCGGAGCAAGGGGGCTTCGCTCTATACTGGAGTCTGTGATGCTCGACACCATGTACGAGTTGCCTTCTCTTTCGAATGTGAAGGAGTGTATAATAAACGAGGATGTAATAGTTGGAAAGGGCAAACCCATACTCATCTACGAAAAACACCATAAAGAGGCAGGTACCGCCTGATATGCCCCTTCCCCTCTTCTGGCACTTTACTTTAACCGGTGTAAAACCTAAACTATACTTTAGGAGGAGATGAACTTGGTGGAATATAAAGACAGGGATAATATACTGCCACTCATACCGCTGAGGGATATAATCATATTCCCATCAATGGTGGTGCCCCTTTTTGTGGGAAGGGATAAGTCCATAAAGGCACTGGACGAGGCCATGAGCGGTGATAAGACCATCTTTCTTGCCGCTCAGAAACAGGCCAAAACAGATAATCCCGTGCCAGAGGACATATACCGTGTGGGCACCATCGGAACGGTACTACAGCTGTTGAAACTACCCGATGGCACCGTAAAGGTGCTCATAGAGGGCAGAAAAAGGGCAAGGATAAGGGAGTTCGTTGAAGAGGACGAGCTATTTCTCGTTGAGGTGGAAGAACTTGAGGACGAGCCCTACCAGAAGGATGTGGAAGTTGAGGCACTCATAAGGTCTGTTATAAAGGGGTTCGAGGATTATGTGAAGCTCAACAAAAAGGTGCCACCCGAGCTTCTCATGAGTGTGGCATCCATAGACGAGCCTGGCAAACTTGCAGATACCATAATAACCCACCTTACAGTGAAGCTCGATGAAAAGCAGAAACTGCTTGAGATGATGGACCCTGTAAAAAGGCTTGAAAAGCTCTACACACTGCTTGAGGGCGAGATAGAGATACTCGAGGTGGAACAGAGACTGCGCCAGAGGGTCAAAAAACAGATGGAAAAGACCCAGAAGGAATACTACCTGAGCGAGCAGATGAAGGCCATACAGAAAGAGCTCGGTGAAAAGGACGAGTTCAAAACGGAGATACAGGAGCTCGAGGAGAAGATAAAACGCAAGAAGATGAGCGAGGAGGCAAAGAAGAAGGCCACCCATGAGCTTAAGAAACTTAAGCTCATGCCTCCAATGTCCGCAGAGGCAACGGTTGTGAGAAACTACATAGACTGGCTGGTGAATCTTCCCTGGGGAGAGTACACCGAGGAGAAGAAGGACATAAAAGAGGCAGAGCGCATACTCGATGAAGACCACTACGGGCTCAAAAATGTAAAGGAGAGAATCCTTGAGTATCTTGCGGTAAGAGGGCTTGTGGACGAGATGAAGGGGCCCATACTCTGTCTTGTCGGGCCTCCAGGGGTTGGTAAGACCTCGCTTGCAAAGAGTGTGGCAAGGGCAACTGGAAGAAACTTTGTGAGGGTATCGCTCGGTGGTGTGAAGGATGAGGCAGAGATACGGGGACACAGAAGAACATACATAGGCTCCATGCCTGGAAAGATCATACAGTCCATAAAGAAGGCAGGCTCGAGCAACCCGCTCATACTGCTCGATGAGGTGGATAAGATGAGCCACGATTTTCGTGGAGACCCTGCAAGCGCACTCCTTGAGGTGCTGGATCCCGAGCAGAACCACACCTTCAACGACCACTACCTGGACTGCGACTACGACCTCTCCAAGGTGATGTTCATAACCACAGCAAACTCCATGCAGGGTATACCATATCCACTGCTTGACAGGATGGAGATAATAAGGATACCAGGATACACAGAGCAGGAAAAGCTCCACATAGCAGAGCAGTTCCTCATACCCAAGCAGTTAAAGTACCACGGGCTTACCCGCGATAATGTGGACTTTACCAGGTCCGCGGTGCTCACCATAATAAGGCGTTACACCAGGGAGGCAGGCGTAAGGGAGCTTGAACGCCAGATAGCAGGTGTGCTGAGAAAGGTGGCAAGGCTTGTGATAAAGAAGGGCAGGGACACAAAGGTGAAGATTACCTCAAGAACGCTTCTAAAGTACCTGGGTGTGCCAAGGTATCGCTACGGCAAGGCAGAAGAAAAAGACGAGGTCGGTGTGGCACTGGGGCTTGCCTGGACAGAGGCAGGTGGAGAGATACTTGCCACAGAGGTAGCTTTGATGCCAGGCAGGGGCAAGCTCACCATAACGGGTAAGCTGGGTGATGTGATGCAGGAGAGCGCACAGGCAGCACTCACATACATAAGAAGCAGGGCAACAAACCTGGGGCTTGAGAAGGACTTCTACCAGAAGCTCGACATCCACATACATGTGCCAGAGGGTGCCATACCAAAGGATGGCCCATCCGCAGGTATAACCATGGCAACAGCCATCGCATCCGCACTCCTCAAGATACCTGTAAGAAAGGATGTTGCCATGACAGGTGAGATAACCCTCAGGGGCAAGGTGCTTCCTGTGGGCGGGCTCAAGGAGAAGATACTGGCAGCCCACAGGGCATCGGTCTCAACAGTTATAATACCAGAGGAGAACGAGAAAGACCTCAAGGAGATACCCCAGCAGGTGCTCAAAAAGCTCAACATAGTGCTGGTGGAACACATGGATCAGGTGCTCTGCAAGGCACTAAAGGTAAAGAAGAAGGAGGAAATATTCAAAGAGGTGGAGGAAGAGGACAGGGAGTTCGTAAAGAGAAAGGACGCTGGCAGAACAGACAGGGACGATGTGGTCATAAGACACTGACACTTCCCTCTGAAGTTCTTACAAAGGGGCTGGCTCTACAGCCCCTTTTTTTATGCTCGAAAAATGACCTTGAAAAGGTAGCTCAATCCCCCTTATACTGATAGTCTGAGTCTTTCAGGAAAGGTTTAGCCCCTATTACAGCGAAAGAAGGTGGCCTTCAGTTGAAGATAAGGTTTATTCTGAACCCCGCCTCTGGCAGGGCAATAGGGCTTGATGTGCTCACCAGTGTTGTAAGGAAGGTGTTTTCCTCAAGAAGGGGTATATTCGAGATAAGGGTTGCAAAGGATGAGCATCACGCAAGGGTTCTTTCCGAAGAGGCGGTTGGACTTGGCTACAACCATGTGTTTGCCTGTGGTGGAGATGGCACAGTGCATCATGTTGCCACCCCGCTTGTGGGCACACGCACTGTGCTGGGTGTGGTGCCCGCAGGCTCGGGCAATGCACTGGCAAGGGCAATGAACATGCCACAGGATGTGGAACAGGCAGTTGCAGTGGTAAAAAAAGGAAGGATAATAAACATGGATGTGGGCTCTGTGGCACAGAGGTTCTTCTTTACAACCGCAAGCCTGGCAATCGAGGCCCCTATCTGCAGGACCTACAATACCATAAGGCTTAACCCCAGGGGAATCCTTCCCTATATACCGATTACACTTTTCGAATACATGAGGTATCATCCCCAGCCCGTTACTGTAAGAACAAAAGAACGGGTGTTTAAGACCTCGCCACTTCTCTTTACGGTGGCAAACACAGCCATATTTGGTGGTTCCTTTGTGATTTCTCCCTATTCGGAGCCCTATGACGGGGTGTTTGAAGTGTGTATAGTGGATGAGGTATCATTTACTGGGGCCCTTCTTGCAGGATTCAGTCTGCTCAGGGGAAGGCTCCACAGAACCAGGCATTATCGCAGTTTCGAGATACAGCAGATGGAGGTGGAAAGACCCACAGAGGGGCTCATACAGCTTGATGGAGAATCCCTCGTTGCCCCTTCAAGGCTTACCTTCAGGGTGCTTGCAGGGGCATTGAGGGTGTGGGCATACTGAGAAAGGAGGTATAGAAAGTGGCTGACACCATTCCTGTAACATCAGGAAAAAGGTTCAGGGACCTAAACCCCCGGGAGAAACTGCTCGTTGCATACACACACCTTGAAGAGCTCAGACAGCTGAACGGTGGCTACATAGCATCACCCTACAGGGGAGAAAGCGGGGGCAACAGGTACGATGTGTTCTGGCTGAGGGACATAATGTATGCCACCTATGCCAACGAGTACATAGGCGCATATGAGAAGATGATAGAGAGCTACAGACTCATACTGAACATATTCCAGAAGTACAGACACAAGATTTCAAGCGGGGCAAGAAAACGGCACTACCTTGGTAGCTGTGCGGATGAGGTGATACACGCAAGGGTGCATCCCGTAACCCTTGAGGAGATAACCAACGAGTGGGGACACCACCAGCTCGATATATTCGGCCTTTTTCTCTACAAGACAGGAGACCTCATAAAGAAGGGCTTCAATGTGCTTGGCACAGACTATGCGGAAACACTCATACTCCTGAGGGACATTGTGCTCTATCTTACCACCGTAAGGTGGCATTCAGACCCTGACTTTGGCGTGTGGGAGGAGGGCCCCGAGGTGCATTCCTCAAGCATAGGGGCGGTGCTTGCAGGGCTTACCATGTGGCACGATGACGGATACTATCACCACAAGTACAAACACCAGGTGGAACTCTACCATTACCTTCCCATCCCGCAGGAGTTCATAGAGGTGGGCAGAAATGCCCTTAACAGGATACTTCCCCGTGAGTCAGAAAGCCGTCCCTATGACCTTGCACAGCTAAGCCTCATATGGCCATACAACATCGTAACAGAGGGACAGGCACACATGATTCTTAAAAATGTGGAGGAAAACCTGGTAAGGGAGAAAGGTGTGGTCAGATATCCCGGAGACCTCTTTCACAACGCAAACCCTGAGTCACCAGAGGGCAACGAGGCACAGTGGCCACTGGGTTTTGCATGGCTGAGCATAGTGTACTCAAAGCTTGCCTGCAGGGCAATCAAAAGAATGGGCGATATATTCGGAAAACCAACGGAACTCATAGAGAAGGCACGGTATTATCTGTCGAGGCTTGAGGATGTGATGACCCCTGACGGAAAGGTGCCAGAGCTTTACAGCGGTGGCAGGATGAACTGGAATGTACCCCTTGCATGGGCACAGAGCTTCTATGTGATAGCAACCCAGAGCCTTGAGCGTGTGTACGAGCTGACAGGCGAGGTCAGAAGAATATGAACCCCGTATCAAGAAGGGCAACGCTTTTAAATATAGGAGCAAATGCCTTTCTTTTTACAATAAAGCTCTGGGTTGCCCTGCTTTCTGGCAGTATAGCACTTCTTTCTGACGCCTTTAACTCACTGCTCGATACCATAGCGTCTGTGGCCATATTCATATGCGTTAAGATTTCCGAAAGGGAGGCAGACGAGGGGCATCCCTTCGGACATTCAAGGGCAGAGCCCATTGCAGGCATAATGGTGGCCATATTTGCAGGAATACTGGGCTTTGAGGTAATAAAGAGCTCTGTGGAGAGACTCCTTGAGGGAGACCATGTGATACTTTCCACCGCAACATTTGTGGTACCCCTTGTAACCATTGTGCTGAAGGGTTACATGACATGGTACTTCAAAAGGGTTGGCAGAAGGATAAAGAGCCCCGGGATAATGGCAACCAGTGTGGATTCCCTCTGCGATGTGCTCGTTGCAGTGGTTGTGCTTGCAGGTCTTCTGGGCACAAAGATGGGTTATGAATACATAGATGCGGTTGTGGGATTTGCGGTAAGTCTGTGGATAATATACACGGGCTACAGGATAGGCATGGAAAACATAGACTACCTTATGGGAAAGGCCCCTCCAGAGGAACTGCTCAAAGAGATAAGGGCATCCGCATTGTCAGTTGCAGGGGTCATAGACACGAACACCATAAAGGCACACTATGTGGGCCCGTTCATCCATGTGGAGATACATGTGGAAGTACCCAAGGATATATCCACCTATGAATCCCACAGGATAGGTAACGAGGTGGAAAGGGCTGTAGAGAGGATAGACTCCATAGAGAAGGCATTTGTCCATATAGACCCGGTATGAGCAGAAACTCCTTTACAGACATGCTCGATAGCGAGCAGAAGACCGCGGTGGAGAGCACTGCCCCGCACACCCTCGTTGTTGCAGGCCCTGGAAGTGGCAAAACGATGGTGCTTACTGCAAGGTATCTCAGGTGTCTTGAGGAGGGGCATAGCCCTCGAGAGCTCTGTGCAATAACATTTACCAACAGGGCAGCACTTAACATGCGTAACCGCATAGCCCGTGCACTGGGCAAACCCCTGGACCTGCCATTTATTGATACATTCCACGGGCTTGCACTTAAGATGCTCAAAAACTTAAAAAGCTTTAAACTCTACGGCAGAGAGGACACCATTGAGCTACTCCGCGGGCTGGGTGTAAAAAGACCTGCGGGAATGGCAGAAAGGCTCTCGCTTATAAAAAACATGGTAATAAGAGAACTCTCTGAAGAGGACAGAGAGACCCTCACACTCTACAACAGGGAGCTCGAACGCAGAGGTGCCCTTGACCTGGATGACCTTCTCATAGAGCTTGCATGTGCTGTAAGAGAGGGCAGGTGTGGGGTTTTCTCCTGCGTGCTTGTGGATGAGTTCCAGGATATAAACCCCCTGCAGGCATACCTCATAGGGCTATTTACAGAAAGGGGCTCAAGGCTCTTTGCGATTGGAGACCCTGACCAGTCAATATACGGATTCCGCGGGGCAAACCTTGAGGGATTCCTCAGGTTCACGGAGAGCTACCCATCCGCAGAGGTTGTAACACTTAAGAGAAACTACAGGTCCACTGAACTCATAGTGAGGGCCTCAACCTCCCTTATAGAGCACAACAGAAAAAGGATTGCCCATCCCTTTGAGGCCGTAAAAAAGGGCGGTGAGAGGATAAAACACATAAGGGTGCGTAACGAGAGGGAGGAGGCAGAGTTCGTTGCAAGGGAGATTGAAAGCCTTATGGGAGGGCTGTCAAATCTCAGCTCCTCACACGAGCACTGTGGCTACACATTCTCGGATTTTGCAATCCTTTTCAGAACCCGCAGACAAATACCACCCTTTGAGGAGGTCTTCAGAGTATCAAGCATACCCTACCATGTGGTAAGCCTTCCAGAGGGTATGGCAGGGCTGGCAGAAAGGATAAGGGCCATGAAGGAGTTTTCCCGTGACGGACTGCTTGAGCTTGTAAAAGACTGTGGTATGGCAGAATACATGCAGTCCCTTGTGCTCTCACTTGCAGAAGAGTGTGCAACAAAAGAGGAGCTTGCAGAAAGACTCATACTCATGGACACTCCCGATGTGGCAGGCATAAAGGCAGAAAGGGTTTCACTGCTTACACTCCATGCGGTAAAGGGGCTTGAGTTCAGGGTGGTGTTCGTTGCAGGCTGTGATGAGGGGATTCTGCCCCTGAGGGGCGAGGATATAGAGGAGGAGAGAAGACTCTTCTATGTTGCCATAACAAGGGCAACTGAAAGGCTCTATCTTACAGGTGCAGACAGAAGAAGGTTCTGTGAGTCCTCACTCAAAAGGAGCTGTTTTATTGAGGAAATACCCCGAACACTTCTGGAAGAACTTAAGACTGGCCCCAGAAAGAGAAGACCCTTCCAGCGCGGACTCTTTGATTAAAAAACAGATATTCCACAATCAGGGATTGTTACTGCTGGCTGGAACAGGCTGGTTAGAGCCTTGCAAGCACACCCTGATTTATCCTTTCCACGGTGTTTTTATCCCTCAGGAGTTCCACCAGTTTGAAGGCAAACTCAAGGGCTGTGCCAGGCCCCTGGCTTGTTATTATGTTGCGGTCAACACATACCCTGTCATCGCACAGGATCGCTTCTTTAAGCTCGTCCCTTACGGTTGGATGCGAGGTTATTCGTCTTCCACTGATTATTCCACAGGCCTTAAGCACCGTGGGCGCAGCACATATTGCTGCTATGTACCTGCCAGAGAAGAAGTGCCTTTTTACGAGCTCAATCACGCGGGCATCATTCCTCAGGTTCTCTGTGCCCTTTGCACCACCTGGAAGCACCACCATACGGAATTCACCTGCAAGCACCTCTTCAAGAGCGGTGTCTGCCACCACCCTGACACCACATCTTCCAGTTACAGCTCCTTCCACCGTGGATGCCACAACCACAGAGAGCTCTGCCCTGCGCAGTATGTCCACCGTTGCAAGGGCCTCTATCTCTTCAAATCCAGGGGCAAGTATGAGAAGCACATCGTCCATGGCATCTCAATTATACCCCATCGGACAGTTATGTCAAACATAATGACTTGACTTTTCGGACAAATAATTTTAGATTTTTCTGTAAAGTGCGATATATCCATGGGAGGCGTTTATGGAAGAGCGGGAGATGGATGTTGTCCCAGGGCTTGAGGGTATCCCTGCTGCAGAGTCTGCCATAAGTTATATAGACGGAGAGAAGGGGATACTTGAGTACCGTGGTATACCCATAGAGGAGCTTGTTGAGCACAGCACATTTCTTGAGGTAGCCTATCTGCTTATATTCGGCAGGCTTCCCACCATAAAGGAGTTCACGCGCTTCAAGAACGATATAACCCTTCATACGCGCCTGAAGCTTAAGATACTCAGGATGATGGAGTATCTGCCCGAGACAGGCCATCCCATGGACTATCTGCAGTCTGTAACATCTGCCATGGGCATGTACTATCCTGCAAGGAATACACTGGACCCTGATGTAAGGTACTGGTCCATAGTAAGACTTATAGCGAAACTGCCAACAATTGTGGCTGCCTGCCACAGGCTTCGCCACGGTGATGCGCCCATACCGCCAAACAATGACCTCTCTTTTCCCGCAAACTTCTACTACATGCTCTTTGAAAGAGAGCCAGACCCACTTGTGGAAAGAATAATAGATGTGATCCTCATACTCCATGCAGACCACACGATGAACGCATCCACATTCAGTGCAAGGGTGGTGGGCTCAACCCTTGCAGACCCCTACACCATAGTATCCTCTGCAATAGGCACACTCTCTGGCCCGCTTCACGGTGGTGCAAATGAAAAGGTTGTGGAGATGCTCAAGGAGATAGGCTCAAAGGAGAATGTGCGCCCCTATATAGAGGAGAAACTCAGAAAGAAAGAAAGAATAATGGGCATAGGCCACAGGGTATACAAGACAAAAGACCCCAGGGCAAAAATCCTGCAGAAGTTTGCCCACAGGCTGTTCGACCACGAAGGTGCAGAGTCCACCCATCTGCTGGAGATTGCAGAAGAGGTGGAAAAGGTGGTGGAAGAAAAACTGGCACATAAACGGCTGTATCCAAATGTGGACTTCTACTCGGGCATAGTGTTTACAGGAATAGGCATACCCACAGAGCTATTCACACCCATATTCGCCATGGGAAGGGTTGCAGGCTGGCTTGCCCACTGGATAGAACAGCTCAAAACAAATCGCATATACAGACCAACCCAGAAATACACTGGCAAGAGAAATCAGCAGTACATCCCCATAGCAGAGAGAGGATAGTACAAGAGATAAATGAAAAACACACTTCCGCTGTTTATGCTCTTAAGCCTTCTGTTTGTCCCTTCTGTGTCCGTAGTAAAGGCAGAAACACAGAAGAGATACCACACAGGTGTGGTTGTTGCCTGGAAGGGCAATGTGTATGTCTACAGGGAGGGAAGACCAAAAAGAATAAGGGTTGATGAAAACATACCGGTTCAGAGAAAGGATATAATAGTGACCGAGGAGGCATCTGCTGTAAAGATACTCCTTGCAGACGATACGATTGTTTCCATGGGTGAGGATGGTAGCCTGTGTGTTGAGGAGTTAAACCTTCGTGATGGACACAGAAGGCTCTTTTTAAGGCTCGTTGCAGGCACTCTGAGGGTCATCACGGGCAGACACTTTACCGGCAAATCCTATCTCAAGCTCGATACCACACAGGCATCTATAACGGTTCGGGGCACAGACTTTATTGTAAACTCCATGGTGGATGCAACAGAGGTGGTCTCACTGGATGGCACGGTGGAGGTAAGAAACATAAATGGTGTGGGCGAAGGTGTGTATGTGGAGGCAGGACAGATGAGCAGAGTCACCCCAGACAGCCCTCCAGACACACCCAGGGAAACACCCCCTTACTATGTGGAAGAACTCCTTGCAAGCACAGATGTGCCCCTTAACCTGATTGCAGAGTCCAGAGAGACAGATTGCAGGCTCTGCCACAGAGAGGTCTATGCGGATGCATCAAGGTACAGACATCCAGAGCTTGTGCTCAACTGCACAAGGTGTCACATAAAGGACACAGTGAAGACCAGCCACATAAGGTTCAGAGACGGCTGGGGAGATAACCTTCTTTTTGTTGACCTTGAGGATGGTATCTCCTATTCCATAACCATAAGGGGTGTGGATTCCACGGGAAGGGAGGCAACGGCGAGGTTTAAGGTGGTGCCACAGGACCCTGTGGAGGAGTTTCCAGACGATGAGAGACCACCCGTGGTGTCAGTCCCACAGGTTGTGGAGGTAAAGGACGGTGTCTTCTGGTCTGTAACAGTGGTGTGGAGGACAGATGAGCCCGCACTCTCCTACATAGAATATGGCAGGAGCGATAGATTCGACCATGTGGCAAGGGCTTCCACCCATTATGCAACAGAACACAGGGCTGTAATAGAAAGGCTTCAGAGGGGAAGAACCTACCACCTGAGGGCTGTTGCAGAGGATGCCCACCGCAGAAGGGCCTATTCAAGGCCCGTAAGGGTCAAGATAAGGAGGACCTTAAGCACCGGTGAGAACACCACTGGGCTTCCACGCATTGAGGGGCTCGGGCTTGTAAGGGTGGGCGAAAGGCTGGCACTTAGGTGGAAGACCAGTTCCGTTAAAGAGGGAACTGTACTTGTTGGCATAACAGACGAAGGCCAGACCACGGGGTCTTCAAGCCCCCACTTTCCCGGGCTTAATGGCATTGACCGGGCGGGTCTTTATGTGTGCAACGAATGCCACAGGGAGAACATCCATCTTAAGGCATCACACCCGATGGTGAGAATCGCAGGTGGCCTTCCTGCAGGACTGCCACTTGGCACAGGCGGAAGGATGCTCTGTGTAACATGCCACATGTCCCACGGAAGCCAGTACCCCTATGTGCTGAGAAAGGAAGAAACAGAGCTGTGTGTGAGCTGTCACGAGAGGTAGTCAGGTTTAAACTATACTCACTGGCTCTCCGCTTTCATTCTCATCGTAGAGCTTCCTGAAGACCTCCTCACACTCGAAGAATGCATCGAACACCTGGGGGTCAAAGACCCTTCTCATGCCCTTTATGATGTTGAGGGTTTCCTCGTGTGTGTGCCCTTCTTTTCTGTAGGGGCGTTTGCTCCTTGCAGCATCATACACATCCACTATGTGGACTATCCTTCCCGAAAGGGGTATTTCCTCTGCCTTGAGCCCCCTGGGATAGCCCGAGCCATCCCAGTTTTCGTGATGGGTAAGTGCTATGGTCTCTGCGGTGCGCACTATCTCTGAGTCAGAGCCCTGCAGTATCTTTGCACCTATGGTGGTGTGGGTTTTCATCACCTCGAACTCCTCTTCGGTGAGGCTTGCGGGCTTAAGCAGTATGGAATCTGGTATGCCGATTTTGCCTATATCGTGCATGGGGCTTGCAAAGAATATCTCCTCTACCTTCTTCTCTGAAAGACCCAGCTGTCTGGCAAGTATGCGGGAGAATATGCTTATCCTCTTTATGTGATTGCCCGTCTCTCTGTCGCGGTATTCTATGGCAAGGCTCAGCTTGTAGATGGTATCTATGTAGGCATTTCTTGTCTTCTCATAGGCCTCTTTAAGCTCGATGGTCTTATCCCTCACCATGCTTTCAAGGAATCTGCCGTGCTTTATGAGGTAGTCCTCGTACTTTTTAACCTTCAGTAGATTTTTTATTCTCACTCCAAGTTCAGCCTCATCCACGGGTTTTGAGAGCAGTTCATCTGCTCCTGCGCTCAGCCCCTTTATTCTGGAGTTTCTGTCAGCCAGTATGGTAACGAGTATTATTGGTATGTGGGTGGTTTCAAGATTCTCCTTGAGACGGCGCACCACCTCGAACCCATCGAGCCCTGGCATGACCACATCGAGCAGAATTATATCGGGCTTTTCCTTTCCAGCCTTCTCAAGTGCAGAGAGCCCATCCTCTGCGGTAATGCAGAGGTATCCCATCTTTTCGAGCATGTCGGTGATTATTTTCAGGAAGAGCCTGTCGTCGTCTACAACCAGTATCCTTGTGGGCTCCTTCTCTTCCATGGGAAATACGGGGTTTTGAAGAGACATGTTATGTATCAATAAGTCTATCCCAAAAGCTTCTCATGTCAAGTGTGTCCTGCCAGAGAGGTAATCCCTTAACTTCTTAAGTGCCATTGCCCTGTGGCTTATGAGGTTTTTCTCCTCGGGTTGTATTTCCGCAAGGGTCTTTCCCCTGTGGGGTATGTAGAATACAGGGTCGTAGCCAAAGCCGTATCTGCCCCGTGGTTCGGTTGATATTCTGCCCTCAAGCACACCCTCAAAGGTCCTTTCCTCTCCATCAGGGGTTACAAGGGCTATCACACAGCGGAACCTTGCGGTACGCTCCTTATCTGGGATGTCCTTGAGTTCCTCAAGCAGTTTCATGTATCTGTCTCTGTCTGTTCTGCCACCGTAGCGTGCAGAGTACACCCCTGGTCTGCCACCGAGGGCATCCACCTCAAGCCCTGAATCGTCAGCTATTGCAGGCAGACCCGCTTTTTGCGAGACAAAGCGTGCCTTCTTTAGGGCATTTTCTTTAAAGGTTCTGCCATCCTCTGGAGGAAGCTCCTTTATGGAAAGCTCATCGAGGCCTGCAAGCTCAATGGAGAGCCCCTCGAGTATGGAGCGTATCTCCCTTATCTTTCCCGGGTTTTTTGTTGCAAGGGCTATCTTCACGGCATTATTCTGAGAGGGCCTTTTTCTGTATGGAGAAAAGCTCCTCTATGCCCTTTCTGGCAAGCCCCAGAAGTGCGTGAAGGTCTTCCTCTCTAAAGGGCATTGTTTCTGCTGTGGCACCAACCTCAACGAACCTGCCACTGCCTGTCATTACCACATTCATGTCCACCTCTGCCATGGAGTCCTCCTCGTAGTTGAGGTCAAGAAGCCTTGTGCCATCCACTATACCCACGCTTACCGCACATACGGGCTCTATTACAGGGTCTGCGTCAATGGCCTGGGATTTTATAAGACGGTCTATGGCATCTCTAAGGGCAACGAACCCTGCGGTTACAGCAGCTGTCCTTGTGCCTCCATCTGCCTGGAGCACATCGCAATCTATTATTATGGTTCTCTCGCCAAGTTTTTTAAGGTCTGTGGAGCAACGCAGACTCCTTCCTATAAAACGCTGTATCTCCTGTGTCCTTCCTGTGGGTCTGCCTGTTATGGACTCACGCGGTATGCGCTTTGGTGCAGACCTGGGTAGCATTGCGTACTCTGCGGTAATCCAGCCCTGGCCTGTGCCCTGCAGAAATGGTGGAACCCTTTCTTCCACAGTTGCAGACACTATAACCCTGGTGTTGCCTGTCTCTATGAGGGCAGAGCCATCCGCAAACTTGAGCACACCCCGTTCTATGAAGGTGGGTCTTAGCTGGTCAGCCCTTCTTCCGTCAGTCCTCATAGGCTATTCTCGATATTTCCTTTTCAAAGTTGAGTATGCCTGTTGCTATGGCACGGGCTATTCTTTCCTGGTAGACACTCTGCGAGAGCTTTATCTCTTCCTCAGGGTTGGATATAAAGCCCACCTCAACGAGCACCGCTGGCATGGTTGCACCTGCAAGCACTATGAAGGGAGCCTGTTTTACCCCGCGGTTTTCCTCTCTGACAGCATCCACAAGGGAGGTGTGTACAAATTCTGCAAGTAGCTGGCTTTCGTGGTGGGTCTCTGTCTGGGTAAGGTCCCAGAGTATGGATGTGAGTTCATCCACCTCTTTCAAGCCATCCATGCTGTTAAGCTCTTCAGCAGGTATCATGTTGTTCTCAAGTGCTGCGAGCATGCGTGCCTCGTTATCGCTTGCCTCAAGACTTAAAAAAAATGTCTCCACCCCGCTGGCACCCCTTCTGTAGGCAGCGTTGGCATGGATGCTCAAAAAGAGGTCAGCCCTCACACGGTTTGCAAGGGCGGTTCGTTCCTTAAGTGGAATGTAGGTGTCATCGGTTCTCGTGAGAACCACATTAACATGGGGAAGCCTTTCCTCTATTGCCTTCTTAAGCCTCAGGGCTATCTCAAGGGTTATCTTTTTTTCAGGGGTTCCACCAGGCCCTATGGCACCTGTGTCCTCCCCACCATGGCCGGGATCTATAACTATAACCTTGAGTGTACTGGCAGGTATATCCTCTGCGGTAGCGGTTTGTGTGGCCACCACACAGAAGAGAACCACAAGCACTATAAACAGAGGCCTCATAAAACCCTATTTTAAACGGTTGAGCCACGGTAGTCAATCGTAAGTTGTGTTTTGACAACACTTCGGTGTTGTGCCATAGTAGATGTGGGGAGGAGTTGATTATGGAATACTGGGTGGGTTTTATACTCTGTTCTGTGGCAATAGTTATAAGTGGCTCTCGCCTTTCAAGGTATGGAGACATAATAGCAGAGCTCAGTGGCATCGGAAGGGCATGGATAGGGCTTATACTTATGGCAGGTATCACCTCACTGCCAGAGCTGGTAACAGGGATAAGCTCTGTTGCCATTGTTGGTGCTGTGGACATAGCCCTGGGAGATATTATGGGCTCCTGTGTGTACAACCTCTTCATACTGGCAATAATGGACATGATGAACCGCGAGCGCCCGCTTTTCTACAGGGCATTCAGCGGACATCTTCTGTCAGCTGGCATAGGGGTGATACTCATAGGGATGGTGCTCACTTCCATACTGCTTACCCCGTACATGCCAGAGGTGTGGCATGTGGGTATATACACGCCCGTGATAATAGTTACCTACATAATAGGTATAAGGGCTGTCTACTATTACGAAAAGGGCACCATAACGGACTATGTGGAGGAATCTGTGGTAAAGCTCAGGGTTGAAAGGCTCTCCTACAGGGGTGTTACACTTAAAAGGGCTGTAACGCTTTACACCGTACATGCAATGGTCATAGTGGTGGCTGCGGTGTTGCTTCCCTATGTGGCTGAAAGACTGGCAGTCCAGACAGGGCTTGGCTCCACATTCATGGGAAGCGTGTTCGTTGCAATGACCACATCACTGCCAGAGGTGGTGGTATCCATATCGGCAGTAAAGATAGGGGCAAGAGATATGGCAATATCAAACATGCTGGGCAGTAACATGTTCAACATAGTGATAGTGGCGGTGGATGACCTCTTTTACACAGAGGGTGCCATACTCTCCCATGTATCAGCAACACACCTTACCACAGGCCTCATGGCAATAATCATGACAGGGGTGGTCATAATAGGGCTCACATATCCGCCCAAAAGAAAGATATTCAGGGTGGGCGTGGACTCAATAGTGCTGATTTTCTTCTGGATGCTCAACCTCTACATACTATACCTTACAAGGGGTGTGAAGTGAAACCAGTGGTGTTTACAGACCTTGACGGCACATTGCTCCATCCCGAAAACTATAGCTTCAGGGATGCAGAGCCTGCCCTGAAAATCCTCAGAGAAAAAAAGATACCCGTTGTTATAAGCTCCAGCAAGACACGAAAGGAGATAGAGCTTTACAGAAGAGAGCTTTCCATAGCTGATCCCTTTGTATCAGAAAACGGCGGGGGTATATTCATTCCTGAGGGTTACTTTCCCTTCAGGGTGGGTGGAGGTTCTGTAGACCACTACAGGGTTATAGTGCTCGGGCGCCCCCATGGGGAGGTAAGAGAGGTTCTCAGGGATATAGCCCGAGAGCTTGGTGTGGATATAAGGGGCTTTACAGATATGAGCCCTAAGGAGGTCGCAGAGCTTACAGGCCTTACAGAAAAGGAAGCAATACTTGCCAGAGAAAGGGACTTCGTGGAGCCTTTTGTCTGCACAGGGGACAGCCGAATATTAAATAAGGTGCTCAGGGAGATAGAAAAGAGGGGGCTTAACTGGACACGGGGAAGGTTCTACCACATAATGGGAGACCATGATAAGGGCAGGGCGGTCAGGATACTTGCAGACCACTACAGAAGACTTTACGGAAAGATACTCACCATAGGGCTTGGCGACAGTCTCAACGATGAACCAATGTTGAGAGAGGTGGACATGGCGGTGTGTGTGGCAAAAAGAGATGGAAGCTACGAGCCCTTCCGGGTTGAGGGCATAATAAGGGCAGATGGTATTGGGCCTGCAGGCTGGAATAATGCTATAATAAGTATTATAGAAAGGCTTCAGGGACAGGAAACCCATGGCGGTTGAATCAACTGTTCAGGATGAGAACAGAAAAAGCAGTGTTGACAAATCCCTTGAGGGTATAGATTCTGCAGATATTGTGGTGGGCATTGCAAGCTACAACAATGCCCGCACCATAACCCATGTGGTAAGGGCTGTTGATGCAGGGCTTGCAAAGTACTTTCCAAGGGAAAGATGCGTCATAATAAACTCCGATGGTGGCTCCACAGACCACACCCCGGAGCTTGTAAAGAACACAGACTTTGACCACCGTACCATATTCCTCTCCCATCCCATCTATCCAATACATCGTATAACCACCCCCTATCACGGCATACCTGGCAAGGGCAGTGCCTTCAGGACCATATTTGAGCTTGCAAAGAAACTCAATGTAAAGGCCTGCTGTGTGGTGGATGCAGACCTTCGAAGCATCACACCAGAGTGGATAGAGCTTCTTCTGATACCAGTGCTCAAGGAGGGATACGACTTTGTTGCACCCTTCTACAGCAGACACAAGTACGACGGAAGCATAACAAACTCCATCATATATCCTGTAACCCGCGCGCTTTATGGCAAAAAGATACGCCAGCCCATAGGCGGGGAGTTCGGCATGTCAGGAAGACTCATAGAACACTACCTTTCTCTCAGGGATGCATGGGATACCGATGTTGCAAGGTTCGGCATAGACATATGGATGACCACAGAGGCAATTGCGGGCAGGTTCAACCTCTGTCAGGCATACCTGGGTGCAAAGATTCATGACCCAAAGGACCCTGGCGTGCACCTTACGGACATGTTCGTGCAGGTGGTGGGCTCGCTCATGAAGCTCACAGAGAGACATTACGATGTGTGGAAGGATGTGAAGGACACAGAGGAGGTGCCCACATTCGGATTCAAGTTCTACACGGGCCTTGAACCCATAAGTGTCAACATAGACAGAATGATTAAGCTTTTCAGACTCGGTGTGGAAAACCTCAAGGATGTGTGGGGAATGTTTCTTGTGGAAGACCTGGTGGGAGAGATAGAAAGGATAGCCAGAAGCACCAAGCATACATTCTGCTTTCCAGATGAGGTGTGGGTGAGAATAGTGTATGAGTACATACTGGCATTTCACCATAAAAAGCTCTCTCTGGAACATCTGCTTAAGTCCATGGTGCCGTTGTATCATGGAAGAACCGCCTCGTTCTTCCTTGAGGTGGCAAGTCTTTCGAACGACGAGGCAGAAGAGAAGATAGAAAAGCTCTGCAAAGAGTTTGAAAGACAGAAAAAGTATCTATTAGAACTATGGTAAAAAAGGAGGTGTCAGATGGAGTCTTTCTTTGAGGCGATAATAGGGCCACTCAAGGCATTCTTTATAAATACCGCCATGTTCATACCCCATCTTATGGTGCTTTTTGTCATAGTGGTTATAGGGCTTGTTGCAGCGTGGTTTTCAAGGGTTGTAACGGTAAGGCTACTTTCTGCCATAGGGTTTGACATCTGGAGTGCCAAGCTGGGTATTGCCTCGCTTCTGCAGAAGGGCGGGGTGGGGCTGAGCCCGTCGCAGTTTTCAGCACAGCTTGTTTACTGGTTTGTCCTCACAGTGTTTGGCCTTGCAGCCCTGAGTGCCCTGGGCACAGAGATTACAGACACCATAGTGTCAAGAACGCTTGAGTACATACCACGGCTCATCTCCGCAGGGCTTCTGCTTGTTATAGGCTGGCTTGTCGCAAGCTTTATAGCAAGGGCTGTGCTTATAGCCTGTGTCAATGCAGGGGTGGTGCATGCAAGGTTCATTGCAGATGGTGTGAAGATTCTCATCCTCATCCTCATATCCGCAATGGCATTTGAGGAGCTCCACATAGCCCCTGGAATGGTAAAGATAGCCTTCTCCATACTCTTCGGTGGTATAGTGCTGGCACTTGCCCTTGCCTTCGGCCTGGGCGGAAGGGATGTTGCAAGAAAGATACTCGAGGAACGAATAAAAAAGGGTGAAAAAAAAGAAGACCACATAGAGCACCTTTAGGCCAGAAGAACCCCAAAGGCCTTGACAATAGAATACCTATTTTGATACCTTTAATTTAAAATCGCCCACGGTCTGCAGGTTTTATCATTTTAAAAATAAACTGTATTGGAGGTGGGTTATGAAGTGGCGAGCAATCTTGATTGCAGTGGTCATGGTATCTGCAATCACCCTCTACTGGCAAGATGCGCCAGCAGGTGATGTTACGGTGAGAAAGGCGGTAGGAGAGGTGATTGCAACAGATACCGAGGCAGTACCTAACACCATAGTGGTGAGAACCACTAACTGGAAGGGTCAGGAGTTCATCGTGGGGGCAGCGGTGGAGGATGACACGGTGATAAAGATAGGAGACAGGACCGCCACCCTTGAAGAGGTGAAAGAGGGAGACAAGGTGGAGATAATATACCAGAGAAATAAAAGGGTAATAGCAAAAACCATAAGAATAAAAAGATGAAAGGATGGTGTGGAAGATGAAAAGAAGCCTTGCACTTTTTACAATGATACTGTTTTTTGCAGGATTATTCATGGTTTCTGGTTGTGCCAGGAAGGCTGTAAAGCCTGAGGAGAAGGCCATGGAGGAGGGCGCAGAGCAGGCCATACAGGAGGAGAGACTCACCGAAGAGACCATCGGTGAGGGCGCAGGTGTTGAAGAGGGTGTGGTGGAAGGTGCAGTGGTTGAAGAAGAGCCCGCAAAAGATACAACAGCCCTGCAGGGTGTAATAAAGGATGTATTCTTTGATTACGACCGCTATTCCATAAGGGAGGATGCAAGAGAGACCCTTGAGGAGAACGCAAGGATACTGCTTAACGAAAAGGAGGATGCAAAGATAATCATAGAGGGACACTGCGATGAGCGTGGCACAGTGGAGTACAACATAGCACTGGGACAGAGAAGGGCAGATGCGGTCAAAAAGTATCTTGTAAACCTCGGTGTGGACCCATCGCGTATAACCACCGTCAGCTACGGCAAGGAGAAACCCTTCTGCTTCGAGCACAATGAACAGTGCTGGCAGAAAAACAGAAGGGCTCATTTTGTCATCAGTGAATAACCCTGCACACAGGGTTCCTTCTGTGGAGATAAAGGCTCTACTTTGCTCTGATACGGAGCTACCATGACGGAAGCCCTCTGGAAAGAGTTCGTCCTCTTTGCGGCCGTCTTCGTGGCGGTCGCACTTTTGCTTTTTATTCTCAGAAAGCTCTGCCTTAAACTCATAGATAACTGGGCGAGAAAGACCAGCACAGAGCTGGACAACCTGGTGCTCTCCAGCCTCAGACATCCATCCGTATACTGGGTTCTCGCCATCTCGTTCTACATAGCTCTTGCAACATCAGGGTTTCCAGAAAAGTATGTAAACTACGGGCTGAAAATCATATACATACTGATTATATTCTCTGTAAGCTATGCCAGTGCCACGCTTCTGTCGCGCATAGTGCAGTACTACATAGACCGCTCCTCTGTTGGTGTGCCAGCACCAGGGCTGTCGAAGACAATCATAAACATACTCGTTTTATCCATAGGCATGCTCATAATATTCAACACCCTGGGCATCTCCATAACCCCGCTCCTTACGGCCCTGGGTGTGGGTGGACTTGCGGTTGCACTGGCACTGCAGGATACACTGTCAAACCTCTTTGCAGGTCTGCACATACTGCTTGAAAGACCCCTGAGGGTGGGTGACTATGTGAAGCTCGACTCCGGTGAGGAGGGCTATGTGGTGGACATAGGATGGAGAACCACCAGGATAAGAAAACTGCAGAACAACATAGTGGTAATACCAAACAGCAAGCTCGCCCAGAGCGTGATAACCAACTTCAACATGCCCGAAAAGAGGATGTCCCTTCTGATTCCCATAGGAGTAAGCTACAACGAGGACCCCGAAAAGATAG
The DNA here is from genome assembly GCA_027017505.1 of bacterium. GTDB lineage: Bacteria > Desulfobacterota > GWC2-55-46 > GWC2-55-46 > DRQE01 > DRQE01. The sequence goes on along the minus strand of JALUQR010000093.1, from coordinate 8,531 downwards.
AAAAGATACTCATAGATGAGGCCCTAAAGGCAGCCCGTGAGGTGCCAGGGCTTCTTGCAGAGCCAAAGCCCTTCGTAAGGTTCATCCCGGGGTTTGGAGACTTCTCACTTGACTTTACCCTCATATGCCAGGTAGAGGAGTTCGTGGACCAGTACCTGGTACAGCATGAGCTGAGAAAGAGAATATTCAAGAGGTTCAAACAGGAGGGTGTAGAAATTCCCTTCCCCGTCCGAACAATATACTTGAGAGAAGAGAAGGGAGACTGAAAGAATGGAGCCTTTCAGATTTTACGAGTGCACAGCCCTTGTAAGGATGACGGGCAGAAAGGCAAGCGACCTCATAGAGTTCGCAGAGATTGTGAGGAATGTAAGCCCTGCTGCCATATTCCATCACATGCACCAGTATTTTCTCAAGCCCCACATAATACTGCCCCAATATCCCAATGACTTTGCCATCTGGGTGGCGAACGCACTGGAGGATAAGATTCTTGCAGAAAGATTGGCAAACCTTAACCCCTTTGAGTTCACCAACATGGAGGACATAAGAAGAGAGATACTGCGCATAATAACAGAACACCTGAAGGAGTATCCTGCACCGAGGCCCGTCATAAAGGGCAAGGAATTCTTCTTCAACGAGGGTATAACCCTGGTTGTGGAAACTGGTTTTACCGCAGGCAATCTTGAGGAATTCCTCAGGGCACTCAAGGAGGTGCACACCTCGAGCATATACTTTCACTTCTACGAGGCACGCCTGAGGCTGGGCAAGGAGCTTGATGACTTCAGCCGTTTCTTCGAAGACTGTGGAGATGCCTTATGCAGGGACATAGCACTCAAGATACGCTCCCTTGACCCGTACATGTACACCACAGAGATGCTCAGAAGAAAACTCATAGAGATTGTGGAGGCAAGCCTGCAATGACGCTTGATGACTACCGTAACATTGCAGAGCCAGGGGAACTGAGACTCATAGAGGCCATGGCACGAAGGCTTGAGGGCAGGAAGTTCATACATGTGAACTCCACCGCAACGGGTGGTGGGGTTGCAGAACTTCTGCAGAGAATGGTCCCCCTGTTCAATTCCCTGGGAATAAAGACAGAGTGGAAGGTTATAAAGGGCACAAAGCCCTTCTTTGAGGTTACAAAGAGGATTCACAACAGCCTCCAGGGACAGGGCATTATGATAACACGGCGCATGTGGGAGACCTACGAGGTTATAAACGAGCGAAATGCCCAGAAGATGGACCTCTCTGCAGACTGCGTTTTCATACACGACCCCCAGCCAGCAATGCTCATATACAAAAAAAAAGAGGGTCTCTGGATATGGCGATGCCACATAGACATATCCAGCCCTGACAGGGCAACATGGTATATACTTAAAAAACATGTGGAAAACTACGATGCTGCCATATTCTCTGCAGCAAAGTTTGCCCAGTCTCTGAGGATACCCCAGTTCATGATTCCTCCATCCATAGACCCGCTGAGTGAAAAAAACCGTGAGCTCACAGAAGAGGAGGTCACAGAGGTCTACGAGAGGTTCAACATACCCAGGGATAAGCCCGTGATACTGCAGGTATCAAGGTTTGACCCATTTAAAGACCCCATGGGTGTTATAGATGCCTTTCTGCTTGTAAGAAAGTATCACGACTGCAGACTGGTTCTTGCAGGAGGCACCGCAACCGATGACCCTGAAGGCGAAAGGGTCCTTGCACGGGTAAGGGAGAAGGCCAAAGGACACCCTGATATACACATTCTTCTTCTACCACCCTTCAGCGACAGGGAGATAAACGCCCTTCAAAGGGGAGCGACCATAGTACTGCAGAAGTCCACAAGGGAGGGATTCGGCCTTGTGGTTGCAGAGGCCCTCTGGAAGGAAAGGCCTGTTATAGCAGGTGATGTGGGTGGCATACCCCTTCAGGTTATAGACGGGGTTACAGGCTATCTTGTGCATTCCATAGAGGGGACAGCCTTCAGGATAAGACAGCTCCTGCAGAATCCAGCCCTTGCAGAACGGATGGGCAAGGCAGGAAAGGAGCACATAAGAAGAAACTTCCTCATAACAGGACACATAAAAAACTACCTGTCCCTGTGGATTGCCATGGAGAACAGGGACACAAGTGTGATATACATTTAAAAAGCCCGGCCACATATGCCCCGTAAATCTTCAATAGGACTTTTCACCGCAGGCCTGCTACTGGCCATTGCCCTTCTATTTTTTTCCTGCAGGGCAGAACAGAACCGGGCTCAGGGGCCTGTAACCCTTGTCTTCAAACACGGCAAACTTGCAGGCGGGCCAGAAGCCCTCAGAGAGATACTCTCCCGCTTCGAGGCACAGAACCCTGGCATAAGGGTTAAAGACGAGGTGCTTCCTGCCTCCACGGATGAACAGCACCAGTTCTATGTGATAAACCTTGAGGCAGGCAGTGCAGAGTTTGATGTGCTCTCAATGGATGTTATCTGGGTAAAGGAGTTTGCACGGGCAGGCTGGCTTCGGCCACTGGATGATGTATTCCCGCCAGAAGAGAGGAAGGACTTCTTCAGAGGCCCCATCTCTGCTGTTACCTTCAGGGGCAGTGTCTATGCCATCCCGTGGTACATAGACGCAGGGCTTCTGTACTACAGAAAGGACCTTCTCGATAAATACTCCATCTCTCCACCACGCACATGGCAGGAGCTTGTTTCAACCGCAAGGACAATAATGGAGAGGGAAAAAGACATATATGGCTTTATCTGGCAGGGAAAGCAGTACGAAGGGCTTGTGTGCAATGTGATGGAGTATATGTGGAGCAGGGGTGGTGGCCTTATAGATGAGGACGGCAGTTTCAACGCCCTCAAGGAGGAAAACATAGACGCACTCAGGTTCATGTATGACCTTATACACACCTACAGGGTTAGCCCACCCCTTGTTACAACCGCTGTTGAGGAGACCACACGCCACATATTCGGCTCAGGCAGGGCACTCTTTATGCGCAACTGGCCGTATGCATGGAACCTGTTTGAAAAAGAGGGCTCACCTGTTAAGGGCAAAGTGGGTGTTACCGTGCTTCCTGCCTTCAAAGGGCACAGACCATACGCAACACTCGGTGGATGGCAACTCGGGGTGAACAGATACTCAAAACATCCCGAGGAGGCAGAAAAACTTGTAAGATACCTTACCTCCTACGAGGTGCAGAAAGAGATGGCAATCAGGATGGGCTACAAGCCACCCAGACGAAGCCTTTACAGAGACGAAGAGCTCATCAGGGCACAGCCCTTTATTGTAAGGCTCTATGATGTGTTCGAACACGCAAGGCCCAGGCCAGAAAGTCCCTTCTACATGATGATAACCCAGGTGCTACAGCCCGAGTTCAGTGCGGTTATAACAGGCATCAAAACCCCTGAGAGGGCACTCAGGTCCATACAGCGTCAGGTGGAACACATACTCAGGATGGAGGAAAGATGAAACCCAAAAAAGAGGGCTACGGGTTTATCATTCCCGCAGGGCTCATACTCCTTCTTGTTACGGTGTATCCCCTTGTGTATGTGTTCTGGCTGAGTCTGCACAGAAGAAACCTCATATTCAACATCTCAAGGTTCAGCGGGCTTGAAAACTACATGTTTCTGTTTCAGGATGAGCGCTTCCTGAGGGCACTGTGGAACACCCTGTATTTTACGGTTGTCTCTGTAAGTGTTGAGCTTGTGCTTGGCATGCTTATTGCCCTTTTGCTACAGAGGGCATTTTCTGGAAGGGGTGTTGTAAGGGCACTTGTGCTTCTGCCATGGGCATTGCCAACGGTGGTATCAGCAAGGATGTGGGAATGGATGTACAACACAGATTTTGGCATTATAAACTACCTTCTCGGTGTGGATGTAAACTGGCTTGGTAGTCCATTCTGGGCACTTAATGCGGCTATAATTATGGATGTGTGGAAGACCACACCCTTTGTTGCCCTTCTTTTTATGGCAGGACTCCAGGTAATCCCCCGTGAGCTGTACAGCTCTGCCATGGTGGATGGTGCAGGCAGGTTCTACATATTCTGGAGGATAACACTACCGTTACTTAAGCCAGTAATCCTTGTTGCACTTCTTTTCAGAACCATAGATGCCTTTCGTGTGTTCGATGCCATATATGTGCTCACAGGTGGTGGGCCTGCCAGCACCACGGAAACACTCTCCATATATGCCTACAGGGTGCTCTTTCAGACCCTGCAGTTTGGCTATGGCTCTGCCATAGCCATGGTGGTGTTTCTGTGCGTGGGTATCATAAGTGTGTTCTATGTGAGGCTGTTGAGCAGATGAAAAAGCAGGTGAAAGGTATCCTTAACCTGTTGGGGCTTCTGGCTGTTGTTACATGGTCTGTAGCGCCGTTTGTGTGGCAGGTTATAACCTCCTTCAAGCCAGCTGTGGAGCTTGCAACCATTCCACCGATTCTGCCCGCACACCCCACACTTGAAAACTACATAAATGTATTCTCTGACAGGCCCTTCGGCAGAATCATTCTTAACAGCATCGTTGTTGCAACACTTACCACCGTTCTGTCCCTTCTTGCAGGCTCACTTGCCGGGTTTGCACTTGCGGTTTTCAGGCTTCGTGGCAGGCAGTTATTCCTTGGGTTTGTTCTTACAGTGTCCATGTTTCCACCCATATCCACGGTAAGCCCGCTTTACATAATCATAAGAGAGCTTGGCCTGAGGGATACCATCTTTGCCCTCGTTATAACCTACACCACATTCAGCCTGCCACTTACCATATGGATACTCACAAACTTCTTTCGTTCCATACCAAGAGAACTCTATCTCTCAGCACGGGTTGACGGGTGCGGTAATTTTCAGATATTTTATAAGATATTTCTACCTGTAACCGCCCCGGGGCTTTTTGCGACAGCCATACTGGTGTTCATATTTGCCTGGAACGAGTTTCTCTTTGCCCTTACCTTTACATCCACGGTGAGGGCACGAACCGTGCCTGTTGAGATAGCCCTCTTTCCAGGAGTACACGAGATGCCCTGGGCAGAGATTGCATCAGCCTCTGTTGTGGTAACTTTGCCCGTGGTGCTTGTTGTGTTTCTGTTTCAGCGAAGAATCGTAGAGGGGCTTACAGCAGGAGCCATAAAGAGATGACCAGGGTAGAACTCAGCGGTATAAGAAAGAGTTTCAATGGCACCGAGGTCATAAAAGGGGTTGACCTTGTTATAGAGAAGGGAGAGTTTTTTACCTTTCTCGGACCCAGTGGATGCGGGAAGTCCACACTTCTTAACATAGTTGCAGGCCTTGAAGAGCCCACCGCTGGAAGGATATACTTCGATGGTGAGGATGTTACAGAGCTTTCACCTCCTGAGAGGGATGTTGCAATGGTCTTTCAGAGCTACGCCCTTTATCCCCACATGAGTGTGTTTGAGAACATTGCCTTTCCACTGCGTGTTAGAAGGGAGCCCCGTGACAGGGTGAACACAGAGGTAAGAAGGGTTGCCTCTCTTGTGGGTCTTGAAGGGCATCTTTCGAAAAGGCCATCCCAGCTTTCAGGCGGGGAACGCCAGAGGGTGGCCCTTGCAAGGGCTATAGTGAGAAGGCCAAGGGTCTTTCTCATGGATGAGCCCCTGAGCAACCTTGACGCACGCCTTAGAATAACCATGCGGACAGAGCTTAAAAGACTCCACAGAGAGCTCTCCATAACAACCATCTATGTAACCCATGACCAGGAAGAGGCCATGAGCCTTTCAGACAGGGTTGCGGTCTTCCAGGCAGGTGTAATCCAGCAGTGTGCCACCGCAATGGAGCTGTATCGTAGTCCTGCAAACCTGTTTGTTGCCCGTTTCATAGGTAGCCCGCCGATGAACATAATGGACGCAAGGGTGGTTTCAAAAGGGCCACCTGTGCTGGATATAGGAGGTATAAGGGTTGAGCTTAAGGAGGAAAGAGAGCTTAAAGAGCATGTACTTGTGGGCATAAGGGCCGAGGATGTGGAACTCTCTTTTGATGCAGGCCCATCCATGGCATCTGGCATTGTGGATGTTGCAGAGCCCCTGGGGGTGTATCAACTGGTTGAGATTGTGTATAATGGTCTGAGGCTTATGGCAAGGACAGAGCTTGAGGATATAGGGGCAGGCAGAAGGGTATACTTTAGATTCATCCCTGAAAGGATACACCTCTTTGACCCTGAAACAGAGAGGAGACTATGAGATACACCAGGAAGGCTCCCTCTCTCATAGTGGTCTCAAACAGGGAACCCTATACGATTAAAAGAGATGGCAGACTGGAAAAGACCGTTGGTGGGCTTGTCTCCGCACTTGACCCTGTGATGTGCTCTGCAAGGGGTGTGTGGATAGCCTCAACGAGGGCACGAAAGGGCATAAAGGTTGAGGTGCCACCAGAGGCACCATCCTACACAATGAAGCTTGTGCCCGTAAGTGGCAGAGACTTCGAGGACTACTACGATGGCTATTCCAACAGCTTTCTCTGGCCCCTCTGTCACATAACCCTCGACAGGGTGTACCTCAGGGATAGATACTGGGAGGGTTACAGAAAGGTCAACCAGCTCTTTGCAGATGCGGTGGTGGAGGAGGCACAGGGCAGAAAGACCTTTGTGTGGCTACAGGACTACCATCTGGCACTGTGTGCAGGCTACATAAAGGAGAAAAACCCTGGGCTTAAGCTCTCCCTTTTCTGGCACATACCATGGCCTCCTTACGATGTCTTCAGGGCATGCCCCCACAGAAGAGAACTCCTGAGGGGGCTTCTTGCAAACGACCTTCTGGGTTTCCAGATAGAGGCATTCACACGCAACTTCTTAAGATGCGTTGAGCTGGAGCTGAAGGATGAGGCCAAAATAGTGGGCAATGTGGTCCACACAAAGAAGGGACAGACAAGGGTGAGTGCATTCCCCATAAGTATAGACTACAGATGGTTTGAAGAGACCGCACTTACAGGCAGGGCCGAAAGGTTCCTTAAGAGATTTAAAAAAGAGAGAAACCTCGATGGCAGACTCATGGGGCTTAGCGTTGACAGACTGGATTACACAAAGGGCATAATAAGGGGGCTTTCCGCACTGGAGCTATTTTTTGAGAAGTATCCGGAATTCAAACGAAGGTTCAGCTTTGTACAGATTGCAGTGCCAACAAGGGTTTCAGAAACATACCTTGACTACATGGAGAGGGTTAGAAGAAAGGTCTACTCCATAAACAGCCGTTTTGCCACTGGAGACTGGCGTCCCATAGAGTACATAGAGAAGAAGTTCACCCACCAGGAGCTTGCAGGTCTTTACAGGGGGGCAGACCTTCTCATGATAAGCAGTGTATACGATGGTATGAACCTTGTTGCAAAAGAATACATCGCCTCACGCACAGACCTCGGCGGGGTTGCACTGGTTAGCATATTTGCAGGTGTGTCAGAGGATGTGCCAGGGGTTATAACCATAAATCCCTACGCAACGGAAAACTACGCTGATACCATAAAGATGGCCCTGGAGATTGACGAGGCGGAAAAACGCAGACTCATGAAAAAGGCACGCAGTTATATAAAGAAGAATGACATTTACCGATGGGTCAACAGGATACTCAGAGAGATAAGAAGCATTAGATGAACAAAGAGGACAGATATCTTTTCAAAAACCTTTCGCTTTTCAGGGAAAGGCTTCACACAAAGCCCACCCTGTTTTTCGACTACGATGGCACACTCACACCCATAGTGGCAAGACCTGAAAGGGCTTACATGAGCTACGATATACACGAGCTTCTCAAGATACTCACCCGTTTTTACAGGATCGTGGTTATAAGCGGAAGAACCCTTAAGGATGTGATGGAACGCGTGGACATAGAAAACATCATATACGCTGGAAACCACGGTATGGAGATATATTCAAAGTGGTTCACCATGGTGTACGACTTTGGTGGCACGGTAAAGATACTTCTTAAAAGACTCTGTGAGGAGATGAAGACCCTTGCAGGAAGATACAGGGGTGCGATAGTGGAGGACAAGGGCTTTACCCTCAGCCTGCACTACAGACTCGTTGACATAAGGGAGGCGGAAAGACTCGTTAAAGATGCAAGGGCAATCCTTAAGCCCTTTGAGGATAGGGGACAGATAAGGATTACCGGGGGCAAGAAGGTTCTTGAGGTAAGACCCCCTTCAACATGGAACAAGGGGTCTGCGGTAAGGTGGCTTATGGAAAGACCCCTTCTTAAGGGCACCATACCCCTCTATGTGGGAGACGATGTGACAGACATAGACGCCTTCATGGCCATAGGCAACGGTGGAATAACCATATCTGTTGGAAAGATGCAGGATGTGGCACACTTTTACCTTAAAAGCCAGGCAGAGGTTAAAAAACTCATGGGGTATCTCAAGGAGATTGCAGAAAGAAGAGAGTTTGAGGAATGAATCTGCCTGTCTTTATGTTTTTAAGCCCGGGTGGGTAAAGGACTTTTCTTTAAAGTCCTTCATGGAGCAAGAGCTTTCAGAGCTGTTTAAATATTTTCTTTGCCAAGGAAGATTGATTTATCCACCTTTGAGAAGAATTCCTGATAGAATTTCGGGTCCACTATCTGCTCCACCTTCATTAC